>NZ_JBXEQE010000037.1:0-62480 GCF_056858335.1 Agaribacillus sp. DX54 | reverse complement strand
TAAGGGGAAGGTAAATACAAATCAACTGGGGGTTGACAGTATGCTTACACCAAGGAACCAAGAACTTTGCCGAAAACATTGTGCAACAGCCACCTTCCGCTTGTGCCAGTTTGGAGATTTGAGATACAGTATATTGGAATCAAATCAGATCGAAAAGACTCCTTACACCTATGTTTTGATTCACGGTAAAACCTTCGCCATATTTCACACCGATTGATTTTCCGTATTCCGTAGCCCTGGCTTCCAGCAACTGCATAAACTGGGCCGAGGAGATGAAGGTTTCCGGTTCTTTGTTATCGGGATCGAAAAACTGTGATCTGAAGGCCCTGACAGAGGCCATTCTTTGCTCCCAATGCTCAGAAACATCGACAATAATATCCGGTTTGATGAAATTGCTCTGAATGTAATGATAAACCGCCACAGGCCTCCAGGCAGCTTGTTTCACACCATCCAAAGTCGTCTCGATCATTTTTAATCCGGCCATAAAACAGCTCTGCAGGGCAAGTTGTGAAGCTTTAGGGTGGTCTGGGTGGCGATCCTCAATCGCATTGGCCAATACAATTTCAGGCTGGTATTTCCGGATCATCTTAAGAACCTCCAACTGGTGTGCTTTATCATTTTTAAAGTGGATATCTTCAAACCCCAGGTTTTCCCTGATTGAAAGACCCAGTATTTCAGTGGCTTGTCTTGCTTCCTCCATTCTGATTTCAGGATTACCCCGGGTACTTAATTCGCCTTTGGTAAAATCTACCATACCCACCTTTTTACCTTGTTTAACATGTGATATGATAGTACCCGAACAGGAAAGCTCCGCATCATCAGGATGGGCAGCAAAGACAAGAATATCTAACTTCATTAATTTCAGGGGATAAATTTACCGGCTACCGAACCCTCAGCATTCTACCTATCCTTAAAATCTTGTTTCTGGAGATACTGTTAAGCCGGCAAAGTGTGCCAATTGTGGTTCTGTATTTACGGCTTATTCTGCCTAAAGTGTCTCCTGATCTAATTCTATGATACCTCTTTTTCTGCAGTTCCTTTACATACGCAAAGGTTTGAGGAGTAATATCCAGGTTGGCGTCTTTTAACTGATTCTCCTGAAAATCGTATAATTGCGTCGGATCTACGGCAACTCCCTTATATCTTACTTCAAAGTGGAGGTGATAACCTGTACTTCTTCCGGTACTGCCACCTAATCCAATGATATCCCCCCTTTTTACTTCCTGGCCAACCCGAACAATTTTTTTCAAAAAATGACCGTAAAGTGTTTCTAATCCATTTTTATGCCGTAATACTACGTAATGACCATAGCCGTAGCGGTCATACCGCGCTACCCTGACAATACCATCGGCTACGGCCCTTACCGGCTCACCCCTTTCTAAATCCAGATCAACACCGTGATGCCATCGATATCGTCTCATTCCGAACTTGGAATTGACTTTGGAGGAATTTTTCATAGGAGATATCCATAAGTCCTCCTTGTCCTTCAAAGCAACGGTTATGCTTTCCTTATACTTGGTCGGATCGAAGTCATAGGGGTTTACCTTTTTAGAATCCCATACGGCAAAATGGTCGTGACTTTCAATCCAGTTGCCATCCACAGTCAATTCCCCGGACAATTCGTAGAAACTCATGATACCTCTTTCGGCCATTTGGCCATACCCCTTGGCCAACAACATGCTTCTTCTTACATCTACTCTGAAAGTATCTGCTATCTCCCAGGTAATTTTAAAAGGAATTTTTTCACGGTTTTTCTTTTTCTTGGAATTCCCTGATGAGAAAAGGTATTTGGATATCCTGGTATTAAAATCCGGCATTTCCCTCATATTATTAAAGGAATAGCTATTTTGTCCTGGCAACTGGTCCGGCGAAAAGAAGAGGATCAGGGAAAACAGGCCGGTAAAAAACAATCGCACCCTCATCAGGAGACAGCTACTTCTTTGGCGGCTAAAAATCTTTCTGCGTCCAGCGCAGCCATACAACCGGTGCCAGCGGCTGTTACGGCCTGACGATAGATGGGATCCTGAGCATCACCCGATGCAAAAACGCCTTCAACATTGGTATGGGTAGTGCCGGGAACTGTTTTTATATACCCACTTTCATCCATATTAAGAAAATCCCTGAATATGTCGGTGTTGGGTTTGTGACCGATGGCCACAAAAAATCCCTGCACTGGAATCTCTCTTTTTTCCCCGGTTTTATTATTTATCACGCTTACAGCATTTACCTCTTCGTCTCCCAGCACTTCGTCTGTTTCAGTATTCCATAATACTTCAATATTGGGTGTATTCAGTACTCTGTGCTGCATGATTTTAGACGCCCTCATTTCGTCTCTGCGTACCAGCATATAGACCTTTTTACATAATTTGGATAAGTAAGTTGCTTCTTCAGCCGCTGTATCCCCTCCACCTACGACAATAACATCCTTTTCCCTGAAGAAAAAGCCATCACAAACCGCACAGGCGGAAACACCCTTGCCATTGAACTTTTGTTCAGAGGGTATTCCCAGCCATTTTGCTGAAGCTCCTGTGGAGATGATTACGGATTCTGCCGTGATCACCTCTTTATCATCGATGGTTACTTTGAAAGGGTAACTGTTGAAGTCTACCGCTGTGGCCAAGCCAAATCTGACATCTGTGCCGAACCTTTCAGCCTGCTTTTGAAAATCTGTCATCATTTGCGGTCCTATTACCCCATCTGGGTAACCCGGATAGTTTTCTACGTCGTTGGTGATGGTTAATTGTCCTCCAGGTTCTCCTCCTGTGTACAGCACCGGACTTAAACCAGCCCTGGAGGCATAAATGGCTGCTGTGTATCCCGCAGGTCCCGAGCCAAGTATCAATACTTTTATTTGTTCTTCTGCCATGTTAATTTATCTTAAATCATCCAAATCCTTTACGAAAAACATGCTATAATGTTGTCGATAAAGATACAAAATTTCAATAATCTCCGGACATAAAAAAAGGTCTCTCCATTGGAGGGAGACCCATGTAAGAAATGTATATGTTTTTCTATCCTAAATATGGTTTTAAAGCTTTACTTCTCGATGTATGACGCAATCTTCTGATTGCCTTCTCCTTAATTTGCCTTACCCTTTCCCTGGTTAGGTTGAATTTTTCTCCTATTTCTTCCAATGTCATCGAATGTTCACCATTCAAACCGAAGTACAAGGTGATCACGTCGGCTTCTCGTTGTGTCAATGTCGAAAGTGCTCTTTGTACCTCCCGGCGAAGGGAATCGTTCATGAGCTCTGAGTCAGGCTTTTCTTCCCCGTCATTTTCCAAAACATCCAGCAAACTATTCTCTTCACCCTGAACAAACGGCGCATCCATGGAAACATGACGGCCCGAAATTTTCATGGTATCCACCACTTCATTGGTCGTTACATCCAGTACCTCGGCCAGCTCGTCCGGTGATGGTTCTCTCTCATACTTTTGTTCTAGTTCTGAAAAGGTTTTAGAGATTTTATTTAAAGAGCCGACGCGATTCAGCGGCAATCTGACAATACGTGATTGTTCGGCAAGTGCCTGCAAAATAGACTGTCTGATCCACCAAACGGCATAGGAAATAAATTTGAAGCCCCTGGTTTCGTCAAACCGCTGTGCTGCTTTTATCAATCCAAGATTACCTTCATTGATGAGATCACCCAGAGACAAACCCTGGTTTTGATATTGTTTAGCTACTGATACAACAAATCTAAGATTTGCTTTGGTCAATTTCTCCAGTGCCAATTGGTCACCATCCCTTATTCTCTTAGCCAGGTCTACTTCTTCATCAGGGGTTAGCAAGTCAACTTTTCCAATTTCCTGCAAGTACTTGTCGAGAGACTGACTCTCCCGGTTGGTTATCTGCTTGCTAATCTTGAGTTGTCTCATGCATTTTAGGTTTTGTTTTTGCTAACAAAACGGTGTAAAATAGCCACCATTTATTTTACATTAAATCGAATATAAAGAATAATGTTGTAAAATAAGGTAAATTAAAAAATTAATTTTTGTTTTCAGCTTTTTTTTCTGGCCTAGGTAATAAAACCTTTCTGGACAATTTAAATTTGCCTGATTTTCTATCAATGTCCAGTAATTTTACACGTACTTCTTCTCCGTTTTCAAGGACTCCATCCATGTTTTCGATGCGTTCCCACTTAATTTCTGATTTGTGTAATAGTCCTTCTTTTCCAGGTAAAAACTCTACGAAAGCACCAAAAGGCATGATAGATTTTACTTTTCCATCGTAAACCTCTCCTATTTCAGGTTCGGCTACGATCGCTTTCACCCTGGCGTAGGCCTGATCCATAGCTTCTTTGTTGGTGGCAAAGATGTTTACAATTCCCTTATCGTCAACTTCATCGATGATGATTGTCGCGCCGGTTTCTTTTTGAATTTCCTGAACCACTTTTCCGCCGGGGCCAATCACGGCACCAATGTAGTCTTTATTGATTTTAATGGTAACAGATCTGGGCGCATGTGGTTTGTAATCGGGTCTTGGTTCAGACAGGGTCTTTTTAATTTCGTTCAGGATATGTAACCTTCCTTCTTTGGCCTGTAACAGGGCCTGCCTCAAGACATCATAAGCAAGACCGTCTATTTTAATATCCATCTGACAGGCTGTGATACCTTTTTCGGTACCTGTCACCTTAAAATCCATGTCACCGAGATGGTCTTCATCACCCAGGATATCTGAAAGTATGGCAAACTTTCCGGTTTCCGGGTCAGATATCATTCCCATTGCAATGCCTGAAACCGGTGTTTTGATGGGTATGCCGGCATCCATTAATGCCAGCGCTCCGGCACATACGGTGGCCATGGAAGAGGAACCGTTAGATTCCAGAATATCTGATACTACACGAATTGTATAGGGGTTGTCATCGTCATGCGGTAAAACCTTCTTCAAAGAGCGCGCTGCCAGATTACCATGCCCCACTTCCCTTCTGCCAGGACCACGATTAGGTTTTACCTCGCCGGTACTAAAGCCCGGGAAGTTATAGTGAAGTATAAATTTATTATATCCTGAAATTACTGCTCCATCAATAATTTGCTCATCCAGTTTGGTTCCCAGGGTGACAGTAGTCAAAGATTGCGTTTCACCCCGGGTGAAAATGGCAGAACCGTGGGGTGACGGCAGGCAATCCACTTCACTCCAAATAGGCCTGATTTCATCCATTTTCCTTCCATCCAAACGAATATCATCGTTCAGAACCAGGTCCCTGGCCGCCTTTTTTTCTATCTCGTGATAATACCTTTTAATTAAATCCTCGTCCAGTTCATGTTCTTCCGGTAAACTCTCGAGATAAGCATCCAGGGGAGCGGTAAATGCCTCTTTGCGTTCAGCTTTGTTAACAATGGTTTGCTTGGCAATACCGTAAAGCTGCTCATAAAACATTTCAAACAGCTTTTCTCTGAGCTCCGGATCGTTTACTTCATGATCATATTCCCTTTTCTCTTCTTTTCCTACCTCTTTGGTTAACGCCATTTGCACTTCACACTGGACTTTGATGGCCTCATGTGCCACCTGTAAAGCTTCCAGCATTACCTCCTCGTCCACCTCACTCATTTCACCTTCCACCATGGTGATGTTTTCATGGGAAGCGGCTACAATCAAATCCAGATCGGCATCTTCCAGCAAGTCTTTATCAGGATTAATAATATACTCGCCCTTTCGCCAGATCACCCTGACTTCGGAAATCGGACCGTTAAAGGGGATGTCGGAAACTGCCAGCGCTGAAGAAGCTGCCAAAGCAGCGAGGGCGTCCGGCATAATGTTTTCATCAGAAGATATCAAATTGATGTTGACCTGCGTATCCGCATGATAATCTTCCGGAAAAAGGGGACGAAGCGCGCGGTCTACAAGTCTTGAAATCAGGATCTCATAATCGGAAAGCCTTCCTTCCCTTTTCAAAAAACCACCCGGTATTTTTCCGGAGGCTGCAAATTTTTCCTGATAGTCGACAGACAAAGGTAAGAAATCAACTCCTTCCATAGCCTCTTTTTTAGAAACTACAGTAGCCAATAGAATGGTATTTCCCATCCTGACTACCACCGAACCATCGGCCTGCTTGGCAAGCTTACCGGTTTCTATGGTAATCTCTCTCCCATCGTTTAGTTTAATAGTTTTGGTAATAATGTTAAAAGACATATAATATTGTTTTGTCGTAAAGTCGGCAAGCCCTGGTTACACACACAAAAAACAGGCTTGTAAGATTGGAAAGAAAGAGGGAATCCCGTTAGGAATCCCCTCTCTGAATTCTTGCTGTTATTTTCTTAATTTCAATTCTGCTATAATGGATCTGTATCTTTCTATATCCCGTTTATAAAGGTAATCCAAAAGTCTCCTCCTTTTTCCAACCAGCTTTAATAACCCCAAGCGGCTTGAATGATCTTTTTTGTTTTTCTTCAAATGGTCTGTCAGGTGATTAATCCTGTAAGTAAACAATGCAATTTGCGACTCAGGGGACCCTGTATCGTTCGTTGATTTTAACCGACCATGATTTTTGAATAACTCTTCTTTTTTTTCTTTACTTAAATACATGCTTAGTCAAAATAAATATAAATCCTTTTTTATTGAGGCACAAAGGTATAGATACGTTTTTTTATAAACAAATCATTAAAGATAAATATTAATAAGTTGCTGGCCGCCAGGACTTCCCCCAAACTAACTACTTACCACTTGGTTGCGGTTGCAATTTTTCTTGCCGATTAATGCTTTTGGAGAATCTCCTTTTAATATTGATCACAAACACATTGTAAAAATCCAGGTCAAAAAGCCTGGCGTCGATTCTGGCCTGGCGAAGGAAAAACAGGCCTATCGGAAAAAGGATAAAATTGGCCGCCCATGCTCCTATCCATGGCTCGATGATTCCTTGCTTGGCTAACTTCTCACCGGTTATATTGATCACATAAAACAGGATAAAAAATATAATCGATATGATGACCGGAAACCCCAACCCTCCTTTCTTTATAATCGCCCCCAAAGGTGCGCCAATCAAAAACATCGACAAACAGGCCAATGCCAAAGCGTATTTTTTGTTCTTCTCAATTTTATACTTTCGCGTTTCATTGATCAGGTTATCAGCATTTGTATCCTGCGTAACCATTTGGTTTTTCATCTGCCTGGCCTTGGTGAGGGCACTTGCCATGATTTTGGTTTGGTTGTTCTCCAAAGCCATTACACTGTCTACCTTAACCATGGCCTCTTCAATTGTCAAAGTATCCTTCTTTTTCTCTACATTTTCAGATTCCGCAATTGTATTAGGTTTTTTGTTGTCTATTTTAGCATTTGCCAATTTGTCGGTAACGGTTTTTGATTTATTCAGTTTAAGACCTTTCGATGGTTTTAAAGCAGCTTTTTGGCGGGGTTCAGGCTGCTTTGCAATTTCTGTGTTTTTCGAACTTGGAAGGGGAGTAACTCCTTTAGAGGGTTTCTTTGGAGTTTTTTTACTGGTTTTGTCTATTTTTTTTGCCTTCCTGTCAGACGCTTCAGCATTATATCTGGCTTCATATTCACCATCTTTCACTGCCTGGATACTGTCCTGGGCCATTCTTAGGGAATCCAATTTTATTCTTACCTGATCATATTTTTCGGGAATGACAATTTTTTCCTTTAAATGATAACTGTAGTAGTTCCGGACATTTTTAAAGATTTTATATTTCACCTCTTGTACTTCAAAATCCATTGAGTCGATGTCCTCACTCAACTGGCCAATGTTTTTCATCAATCGATTATTGGCAAATAATTCTTTCTTGGTCTTTTTTAGGTCGAAATCCTCGAGACTAAAAATCATTTTTGTCTGCGCAAACCTGGTCCGCACATAGGGTTCGATATCTTTTTTACCATAGTTCCTTTGCGACGTTTTATCCGACTGGCTGTAACGGTGCCCGTCAAACAACTCCATCACCAGATAGCGTTCATTCATAAAAGAATACATTCTGCCGGAATCAGCCATGATAATATCTATATTGCCTTTCCGCTTGGTATGATCATAAATGACCAAATCCTTCATACTGTCGCCTTGAGGGTCTTTCTCGTTAACCCGAATGGTAAAATTTTTGATGCCGTTATAAAAAGCGCCCTCCTTTATATTAAGTGCGGGCTTTTGCTGTCTTACATCGTACATTAAGCTATACGCATTCAAAGCCGCTTTAGGAACGATGTGGTTATTGGAGAAAAAAGCGAAAGCGGTTAGCAGAAGTGTGAAATAAAAAATAGGTGCCATGGCCCTCAACAAGGAAATCCCGGAGCTTTTTATAGCAGTTAACTCGAAGTGTTCTCCCAGGTTACCAAAAGTCATTAAAGACGACAACAAAACCGCCAGCGGTAATGCATTGGGAGTCATAACAATGCTGAAGGAAGTCATTAATTCCGCAAACACCTCAAAGCCCAGCCCCTTACCCACCAAGTCGTCGAAATATTTCAGCATATATTGCAACAGGAGAATAAAGACCACCACCACAAAGGTCAGTATAAACGGACCAATAAAAGATTTAAGTACCAGCTTATCCAGCTTTTTCATGTTCTGCGATTGATTAGACGCCAACTTGTGCAAAAGTACTCAATAGCCAGCAAAAATGATGCAGAAATTTTGGGTTGTTGGTTTTAGGTATGGATTACCGGCTCAGCCACCTACGGTTTCCTTGAGGGTAAGGATGAGGTTTTCCCACATATCTTCCAGCTCTTCGGCATCGTTGTTTTCTGAGTAGTCTGTAATGCGCAGGAACACCGACTGAGTTAATTCATTCTGATCTAATTTGAATTCAAAAAATGCCTTGTCGTGTTCATCATCATCTTTTGGCAGAAACTCAAATTTTACATAGCTATTCGATCGGTGTGCGACCAGTCTGGCCTTATGGTCTTCACCATCCCAGATAAAATTGTAAACCTTGTCTTCGTTTACATTAACATCATCGGCAAACCATTGCGCAAGGCCACTGGCAGTGTTCAGGTAGGGAAAAAGCATCTTTTTGGATGCGTTAATCTCAAACTCTGTGTGAAACTTAAATTTACTCATAACCTGATCGTTGGTAAATGTTTTTTAAGATATATTTTTTTTGCGAGATGCCCAAAAATTACTTCTTAAAAGTATTGCATTTTAAAACACAATATTAGTAAGTTTGCACTCCGATTTAATAACGGGTACTGGCTCTGATCAGTACAAATTTTTATAAAGAATTTTAAATTTATGGCGAGGTAGCTCAGTTGGTTAGAGCGCAGGATTCATAACCCTGAGGTCACGGGTTCAACTCCCGTCTTCGCTACACGTGAGGGCACATTTTGTGTCCTCATTTGTTTCTGGTGTTAAGTTTGGTGTTAAGTTTTTGGAGAAAAATTGAACATTTTTTGACCTTTAAGCTCCTTCATAATCTCCTTCTGCCCCAGGTAATAGTCAATAGTTGTAGACAGGTTCTTATGTCGCTTTAACGCCTTTGATTTATCACCTAACATTGTCCATAATCTAGTCTCCAAAGTTTTTCTCAGGGTCTTAAAACTTTTCCTTTTGTCCAGACCCGCTAAAAGCCAGAAATGGGTAAATGCCTTGGAACACTGATCTTTTAAGGTCCTCCGGTTTTTGTGAAATGGCTCTATCAAGTAATCTTTCTCACTTCCCCTTTCCAAATTCAATAGAAACTCAGCTATATCATTTGTTATTGGAACGAAATGATAGTCTTCTATCTTTTGTTTTTGGTTGACTTTGAAATTGGGTATTTTGAGATAGTTTTCCTCCACATGTTTCCACTGAAGAAGAAACACACCATCCCTCCTTTCACCAGTGTAGAGGGCCAATAATATGGCATCTTTCAGCCAGTGACGATACCGGTTTAGTTTCGTGTTGCCTATCTGGGCCCATCCGTTTTCATACGTAATCACCTTAAATAACTTCTCTAATTCCTCCTCGTGGACTATGTCAGGGTTATTGGTAGTATATTTTTGTCTTACCTTAAGAAATGGGTTTTCCGATACAAATTTTTCTTTTAGAAAGACGTTATACATGGTCCGCATGGCAACTATGTGGTGATTGTAGGTCTTGGCCGCATAGCCTTGATCTTCCAGGTAATTATGAAAGATTCCAACTACGTTTTTACCTATTCTCAAATCCATCGCATTTGGATTATACCCTTTGGCTTTAATAGCAGTTACAAATTGACTTATGTACCTACGTTGAGCTTTTACATAGTCCTCAGTAAGATTTTTTACTTCATAGCTTTCCACATTTAAATCTTGGAGGTAATCCATATACCACCCAAAAGCCTGGCTAAATAATTTGGGTATGAATTGCACCGGACCTCTACGTAGGTTGTAATCATTGTCCTTAAGCTCCTTTTTAAATTGCTCATGGCGTTGCTTGGACTCATCGAAATCCCTGGTCCAACTTTTGATTATATCAGTTTGAGAAGTATGGGGATTCCAGATCCGGGATTGAAACACCATGTTGTGAGTTAAACCACATGGCTTTTTAGTCACTACCTTTTTGCAGGTGTTGCACCAGATATGTAAGCCATGTCGTTTGTATTTGGCTGGTAATCTCATAGTATATCGCTTAAATCCGCCAATTTCGATAATGGTTTATAAGGTTCATAAGATGTTGTACACTTAGTCTCACCCTGGACAAATACATTGTTTAATTCGTCCAGGCTAAACCAGTGCTTACCACCTTTATATCTTATTGATACACCTAAATTTCTTAAATTACGAATAACTGTTCTTTTATCCTTCCATCCAAACGGTTTTCTTAATACCTCCACCGGGTAAAATTTTAATCCATCCACTCCTAACAAGCCCTCCCCGACCCTCATTAAATTCAACTTCACCTACTTCTTCAAAAAAAAAGAACCGGCACTGCGACCGGTTTACATTTAAATTACCAGGGATTTCAATTACAAGTACTAGCTTCAAGTTCGACGGCCTATGACTACCTACCCTATAGGCAGATTTGAAGGGCTCACAAGTCGAATTGGCGGTCCTAAACCCGGATTTTAATTTTAGCTTGCTATCAGTAAAGGTTCATTCATGATCTCAATTGTATTCTTAATACCTGCGGTGCCCTGTATACAATTCGTCAACATCAGCTTGATTATCCTTCTTTTTTCGCTATCTGGCAAATCTGCAATGTCATAATTCACAAATCCGATAAACTCGCAAATAAAGTGATCACCTATACCACTAAGATCAGTTGACCTGTAATGTATTTCTGCCAGCACCACGATAGCTTCAATGGAGCATTCGTCTTTTTGAATTTTAGCAAGTAACTTGGTTGCGTATTTGATCAACTGGCCATTTGTCATATCTTTCAGATTTTCAATAACTTGTTTAGTCATGTCGAGTAATTTAAGTTTAAAATAGTTTAAAGTGATAACAAATATCAAAAATATTTTAACAAAAACAAAATAATATCAAAAATATTTTGATATTTTGAATAATTTTTTTATCATTGTATTTGTGAAAAACCGTAGAATAACCCGCATAAAAGAAATATTAAAAGAGAGTGGCCATAAGCAAGACTGGTTAGCTGAGAAACTGGGTGTAACCAGGACCAGTGTTTCTAATTGGTGTACCGGGACTTCAAACCCTCCGTTGGAGGTACTGGTGGAAATTGCCAAAGTATTGAACGTTGACGTAAGGAGTTTATTGGTACCAACCTCAAATCAACAATTTGAAGATGTTATCAGAGATATCATGAAAGACTTTCGAATGATGAAAATAATGGTTGAGGCAAAGAAGAAATTAGATGAAGAAGATAAAAAAGAGTTGGAATGAAGATGAAAAATGTGAAGTTGGAAAAAGAAGAGATGGAAACCAGAAAAAGGGAAGAATTGGAGTATGCTAGACAAACGAATCTAAAAGACGTCAGTGATAGATTTACCCCCTTCCACCACCGGGTATCAGACAACAAAAATCTGACACCAATGTCAAGGCTGGTTTACTTGTGCATAAAGCACCAAATTAATATTAGGGCACCTTACACTTATTCCGAATTAAAGAACAAGTTTAACCTGAACAATGACGTCATCAAAAAGGCTTTGGTGGACTGTGAAACTCATGGTTTGTGGACTCTATCGAAGGTAAAAAGTTGCAAAAATGGAGCCTACAAGGAAAGGTTGGTGATCAACCTAACCGATTTCAAGTTGAAATATTATGAAAAGATCCCTAACGCCCTCCTGATTACGGATAATATAAAAAATAAAACTAAAGCATTTCTCGTGTGCCTATGGAAACACATAGTTGACTACAACAAAATAATGTACGATCGTAAAGAGCTTACCACAATCATGCAGGATAACGGATTTGGTATCAAATACATCAAAGCAAGTCTGGAGGAGCTTTTTGAGCTTAAAATTTTTAGATTCGTTGATGGAGGTGACATTGAAATTCATTTGGCCTCTTTTATTGAAATATCAAACAACGTAATTAAAGACATGGATCGTGAATTAAGGTGGTACAAAAACGAGTCCAAGAAATGGTATGATAAATATTCTGAAACCAAAAGAAGACTGAACGAATATGATCCAGTAGAAGAGGTTGACCCGAAATATGAGCTTGATCAAAATGACATTTCCCAACTCAAAAATTTCAAAGTAAAAGGGTATCATCCTTACGATGTCCATTTCGAAACTGGTATAGACTTTGAAACCATAGAATTTCACTGGGAAAGGATATGATTACCTTTCGGTGTAGAAAAACACTACTTTTCGGTGTAGAAGAAAATGCGCCTTTCGGTGTAGAAAAACACTACTTTTCGGTGCGTACATAATACTTATTAATACTTAGTAAAGTAATACTTAATAAAACGTAGGTTTTTTACTTTTAAAAAAGTAATCAAAATAGTATATGCGGCGATGCCGCACTTTTGCTTTCTAAATTTTAAAATAGGTAGTATAAACTAGGAATTCGTTTCCTCCAGCATATAAAATAATAAAATGAAAGATTATTTGGGGGTCGCCATCCAAGCCGCTCACACTTAAACTATAACATTTCTTTTTAGGGGGTACACCTCTTGTCCTTATCCAGTACAATCACATTCAATTGCTTTAGATTGCCCCAGATTGGTTTTGATTGATCAGGCAAATATCAAAATCAAGACCTCTACGCTTTTCAATACCCTGTAATTCAAATAATTGTAAAAAATAACCTCTTTTTTACAAGAATAAGGGGTTTATATATAAACATTTAGGCCAATCTATTACTATACTTATTTGCAAGATTTCATTTAACATATTTCCCAACCCCGTAAGGTTGGTTTTAAAAAAAAATTATGAAGAAATTCAAGATAAAAAAGTTTTTTCAGAGAGTAATATGGCACCAGGTATTTGATGGCCTCAGCATTGCCAAATCTATTGAACTTACTAAACTGGAGCTAGGTGAGCCAGGCCACAAATATGATGTGCATTACACCACCCGTGCTTTATCAAAGTATGAATACCAGGCCTATCGAAAGCAGTTGATGGCAGAACTTTCGCATTACGAGCCTGAGATAACCAACAGTATAGCCAATATAATCGAATAATTAACAGCGTAAAATGGCTGAAAATAAAAAAGAAGTGAAAGAAATGGTTGTGCGTATCAACCAGGATGTTATAGATCGAAAAATAAACTTACATCAAAAGTTTTGCGATTACGCAAACCAATTAATAGAATTGGCCAAAAAGGAAGTAAGCCCCCTAGGTATAGACTTGACTCCTGAGTTATTGCTTGAGTTATTAAGACCGGGCCAGACCCTAAAAAGCAACAACGGATTGGGACTTGAGGCCAGAACCTTTGGAATAAAGATCCTGGAATTGATCATAGAAAAACAAAATGCCAATCAAGTTCTATCGATCAATTACGAGCGTGCCGTCAAGATGTATGATGCCCCTAAATTCACAAGAGACTTTGCCAACCTTGTTCAATCGTGCATTTATACCATCAAAAATGCCTCAAGTTTCAATTCAATTAAAATTGAAAATTTTGAAGTTGCGAAGGGAAAAATTGTGATTACTCAGGCCGCAAAAGATGGCATCAAACGGCAAAACTCAGAAACGATCAATGATCCTGCTGAGATCAAAGCATTTACTCAGCTACAAAGGATTGCAGGGGAGCTAACTAAAATCCTGGGTGATCTTTACAAGGGAACATACATTGATATTGAGCGTGTACTAGCAACCAACCTTAAGGACGGTAAATTGAGTGTGGAGGCCCTTAGCACCTCTATTCCCTCAATAAGTGGCCGAAAGATTGCAGCTTTAGCCACAAATACACAGCCAACCGCCGGAGAGATGGGTAAATTTTCAGGCATGGCTAATCCCGAGATAGCCGAGAATATTCTAGAATTAAACCAAAACATTGGTAAAAGTTCCGATGGCCCTAAAACCCTGATCTTTTAATAACCATAAAATTAACACAGAATGCAATTTACCATTACAGACAAGCATATTTAGGTTGATTGTTAGGCAAAGGTAAGCGAAGTCACAATTTAAAATTTTAGAAATGGTTAGTACTGAAAAAGGGTTGACGACCCTAGAGTTAAAGGTCGTAGACCTCCACATCAATGGAGGCCTATCTAAGATGAAAGCACTGGTTCAGGTTTTTCCAACATACAACAATCTCTCCAACTCAGAACTACAAAGCATAGACTCATATTTTTGGTCCAGGGCCTCAGTTAAAAAGGCCATTCGGGAGGCCGAACAAAAGAAAATAGATAATTGCAACCAGGCAATAGCTGATTTGAAGGGTCAAGGAGGCGATATCAAATACGAGGTTGATGATATAATTTGGTAAATGATTATCAACGAAAATAGCGTTGGAGTAACCTTGCAGCTTCATCACGAATGTTTGGAATGGAGATGGAAGCATGGGAGCATGGAAGGATTTGCATACACTCAGAAATTGATTGAAGGATTGAGAAATCTTTACCAGGTATCCAATGTCGAGCAAAAAGAAAACACTTTTGAGGACTTCCTCCTATTCATCCACCAAAGCATTCTTGTCATTGGAGATGGCAAATATTCAATGATCGGAAGTGTAGCCTGGTTCATCATGCGTGTTCTGGAAGTAGGATTTGATAATGCCAGGGCCCAGCTTTCAGAAGAAAACCAGGATTTCATTAAAACCAATTTGCTCAAAATTGAACTGATATGAAGGATTTAGAGGATAAAGAGAGGCTGTTTTTGGATTTCTATATTGCAAATGGTTTAAGAGCTGGCACTAAGGTAGAATGCTACCGAATGGCGTTTCCAGACAAGAAATTGACTGATAGCAGCGCTGAAACCTACGCCAAAAGAATATTAGCCTCTGAGGAGTCTAAGGCGTACATAGCTGAAAGAAAGCTAACGTCAAGTACTCAATCGCACCAGCTGATGCAAACAATCAGGCACCTGGATGAAATGCTAAAACGCGAAAATCTTAAAATATATGATGAAATCAGTATTCTCAAAGAAAAGCGTCTAACAATCAATGAGTTATCAAAGCTTATCCAGGTCATCAAGCCTGACAAAAGTATTGAGGACGAGTTTGTGTTAAGTGATTTTATTTTAGATACGCAAATACCATTCAATCTTAATTCAATCACACCCGAAAATGCACTTGACTTAATAAGGTTAGCAAGAGATGGTTCTTTTCTTTCAGTCTCTAGAGATGGTAAGGTTAATCTAATGACCCCCACCTCCTCCCAAGATGGAGAGATAATCATAAAGGCTATTGAAAATGGCAAATACAGGGTGGCTGTAAAGAAATCCGATCTTAATTGATAAATGAATGAGAACTGGTTGAAATTCCCACATCCAAAAGATGAGGAGGATTATGTTTTCTTCTATCCAATTTGGAAAGGCACCTGTAGATTGCATGGGCAGCTTCCAGGCGAATACAACTGTACATCATGTGAGATTGAAAAAGCAAAGGGTCTATATGATGACAACAAGGAAATCATGGAATTTGTAGAGCAATGCTTAAAAGAAGCTAATCAAAAGAAGATAAGGGCAAACCGAATTAAGCTGAATGATATGCCAGCCGATGATCTACCGTTTTAATTATATGATATTTGGTAATTTGTGGTGACATTTGTGAAATAGTCAGAAAACCTGAAAATTGACCAATGCCGTATTCTCTGATGTATTCCAGGCTCCATTGCATAGATCGCGCCGGTTAATACCTAGGTAATAGTAAATTAGCTGTTTTCAATTCAAAAATGAAGCTTCCGTCACATTGATTTTAATGGTCATTGTGCCCCTTAAAAAGAAATTAATTTTCAGATACAAAATAAAATAAATCTGCATTTAAACTCATTTAATAAAGATTTCTACTACATATAACAAGTAAAAGGTTATCCGGCTGACATCCGGCTTAAGGCCATAGCATCCGGATTCCCCCTAGTCCAATTTACGGTCTGAATCCGATATTCTTAAAATAGGATAGAATGTAAGGATAATTAATGGTTTACAGGAAATACTGGGTCTTGGCAATTAACTTATATCATTGATTGTCAATTTTTTACATAACTGAATTGCGAAAACAGCGCAAAAACCAGAACACCAGATAAACCAAAATTATCTTTACTACGAAACTTGTCGTATGTAAACACCTATTCCTGCGTCCCATGTTGACAGGCTGGCAGACTTTCATTAGATAGTACAATTTTTAGTCTAGCTGTGTGGGCCAGAAAGCAATAAGTATTTGATTAACAGTACATTAATGATTATCGGTAAATTGACAGTCATAGTAGTTTTGTCAACTTAGCAAAAAAAATTAGGGGCCGCCACCCCTTTTCCCATTGGGACATAAAAACCAGGATTACCAAATCAAAAACCTCATTCTCAGTCAATTTAAGCACTATTCAGTGCCAAAATGCCTCCCACCCTATTCAGTAATTTGATTATCTCAGATTTCTCCAGTTGGTCCGGTTACAAAATCCAAATTTCAAGAATACATAATTGACTTAATTCATATTTAAATTGACTAATATCATAAATTAATTTACTTTAGTAAAATGAAGAAAGCTAAGAGAATAAACGAGACAGAACTTAAACAGATGATTGGCAATCTATTGGATCAGAGGGATAGTAAGTATGCTTTATTATTATACACAGCCGCATTAACCGGCCTACGGGTGAGTGATCTGATTAAGGTTACTTGGAATGATCTTCTCAGCAAAGAACAACTATTTAAAGTCCAGGAAGATAAGACTGGAAAGATCCGGACCGTAAATGTCCCTAATGATTTGTTTAAATTTGCTCAGTCTGTTTATCCAGGTTGTGACAAACAAAATTTAGTGTTTTATTCACGGAATGATAACAGTAAACCATTATCCAGGCAGGCCATTGATAACCGAATTAAAGGCCTAGGAAGGCATTTATTTAATCAAGATTATTCGATGCACTCCTTCAGGAAATACTTTGCCTACAAGGTACTAGAAATGGCGCCAAACAGACATATTGGTTTGGAGATTGTCAGAAAAATATTCATGCACTACAGTATTGCAGTTACTGCAGAATACTTAGGAATTGATGATCTGGATCAGAGGGAAGCTGTGATGGAATTGAATTTTAATCTGAATTAAAAAATAGGATCAAATTTAAATTTCCCTTGATACCTATAATATTCTTTTAAAATTTTACTTACTGCAATATTTAATTCTTTGTCACCATTCAATATATTGATAACTTCGTCATCAATTGTATTCAAATCAATAATCATGCACTTTAATGAAACTGAATAGGATATGCCAGATTGACTAACGGCATCCTCAAAAGTTGAGGATTTGTTTCTGTAATATGCCCTCACCAAAGCTGAATTAATCTTCGTTTTTACCAATTCTTTTTGATATTGAATTTTATTATGATCTTTAGTTATATCCCGGTAAAAATTATTAATTAACTTTTGATAATAAGTCGTATTCCAGTCATGCAATTCATTGTACTTGTTAAGTAAAGTTGCAAATTTTTCCGATTTACAAAATGTTATTTTATAAAAACCATCCTCTCCGCCAACAATATAGCGATTTAAGTAGTGAATAGTGTCACTGTTGACCAAAGTAGTATTTTCGGGCCCATTAAAGTGCATCAGATAAATTTCAGTGTCAACAACGGTTAATAGATTAAAATTGTAAAAACACTTATTCTTTTTTCTAGTGGGTAGACTTGATAATTCGTGATGTAAAGCTTTAATCAATCCTGATATTGAATTAAAAATTGCTTTATCATTATTTACATTACCCGAATTCTTTTTTATTTCCTGAGAGGCAAATATCGTCTTATTTACATGGTAGATATCGTTTAAAAATGAATTATTGTGAATTTCATTTTCTATACCTGCCTTCCAATCGGAATTCTTTAACATATAATTCAAAATTCGATCATTTGACCAATTGGATATTGGTAAAGCATCAATATTAGGATCTTTTTTATTAAGACTTTTTGATAAAAATACCCAATCGTTTTCTTCCGATTTTTTGCAACTGATCAATAAAGTGGTAAAAAAAGTTATATCCTGTATGTCCCTGGTTTTGTAAGCAACGATATCAATTTCTCTTACATTACCTGTTACATCATCAACATAGTATCGATTATTGATTATAGTCCAGGAATGACTTGCCAAAATTTCTGAAACATTGAATTCCAAGATAAATCCGGTTTTATGTATATTTTTTCTATACCGCTCTAATTTGTTAGTTTTTTTATTGGTCATTTGATACTATTAGCTGGACAATATTTTTAATATAGCTGGGTTATTCTCGCTATTTAAGCAATTATTCAATTACTTTTTTAGCTCAAATCTAATGGTAAATAGCGTCCTATAAAAGTTGCACTCACTTTTTTACTATACTTAGTCAGAAAGCATAACAAAAAGTGAGAGCGAAATGAATGAAAGTGTAACCTTCGATATACGAATTAAGGATCTTGGATCTAGTGCCCTAGCCAGATTTGCCGCCAATGCAAATAAACATGTCAAAAGAATCCAGAAACTAACCGGTGGCCTTGATAAAGGCCTGGTAGGCACCACCAAAAAGGTAGACAGTCTTACCCGATCATTTAACAAGATAAATTCAAGTTCATCGGGTATTAAAGGCTTAAATAAGGGCCTTAAAACAGCATCAGGACACATGGACCGGATACTTAATAAAGCTAACAAGCTCAAATTAAGTACTAGCAGTAGTACGCGTCCTGGCCGCAGTGGTGGAAGCTTATTTAATCTGGGTGGCTTGGCAACATTAGGTGGCGGTTTCTTAGGCTTTCAGGGAATAAAAAATCTTATTTCATCTGGCGTTGATCTTGAGCAAACTAGAGTTGCATTTGCCACTATGCTAGGATCGGCTGAAAAGGGTAATGAAATGATCAATATGATCAATGATATGGCGAATAGAACTCCATTTATGAATAAGCAACTTTTTGATGCTGGCAAGCTCCTTTTAAACTTCGGTTTGGCTCAGGATAAAGTATTGCCTACCCTTCAGATGTTAGGTGATGTTTCAGGTGGTAATTCTCAACGGTTTCAATCCTTATCGCTAGCATTCGGGCAAATGATGAGTGCTGGCCGACTCATGGGACAGGATCTACTGCAGTTCATTAATGCCGGTTTCAACCCTCTTCAGGAACTTAGTAAGATGACTGGTAAATCCATGGCTGAACTCAAAAAAGAGATGGCCGATGGTGCAATTAGTTCTGATATGGTGGTTTACGCATTCCAGAACGCCACCTCGGAAGGTGGTAAGTTTTTCAAAATGATGGAAAAGCAAAGTCAAACCCTGGGTGGTAAATGGTCAACCTTCGTGGGCAAGCTCCAACTTAAATTTGCCCAATTTTCAGAGGGTACGTTAAAAGGATCGCTGACCAAAGTAGTTGACTGGGGCATTGGCCTGGTTGATCGGCTTGACCCGTTTCTAAACCTCCTTAGCCGGGGGTTTGCCAGAGCAATAGGATGGATTTCTGGTTTCATAGACTTTGTAAAGAATAATTGGGACTGGCTTATTGTATTGACAATAGGTATCTTAGGGGTTGTGACGGCAATAAAAGCCTGGTCAATCGCTCAGGCGGCTTTAAACCTGGTAATGTCCATCAACCCGGTAGGATTGATTATAGGGGCTGTATTAGGCTTAGCAGCCGCGTTTGTATATGTCTATAACAGATCAGAACGGTTTAGGACGGTCCTGGGAGGCTTGTGGGGTGCATTGAAATGGATCTCTGAGGGTATCGGACGGGTATTTACGGATCCCATTGGCGCCATCAAGTCGGCCTGGGAAGGGATCAAGACTTTCATGATCGACCAAATCAAGCCCCTATTGGAAATGGTCGATCTTATTAAAAAAGGTGAGTACCTGACAGCAGCAAAGAAGCTAGGGCAAGTTGCATTTAACTTTTCCCCAGCAGGTATGATCTTTAATGCCAGCAAGAAGATATTCGAGACCCAGGCAGTAAAGAAAGGTGCTCAGGAAGCCAAAGACACCAGGATTGGTCTTCCCTCCTTTTTAACTCGTAAAATGTCTGGTCTCAACGATGATAATTCAGACCTACCAGCCTTCATGACTGGAAAAATGAAAGTTCCTGGTACTAGTCCATCGCTGGCGGGTTTCCAGGGGATACCCGGTACTCAAAACCAACTTGTATCAGTCAAGCATCCTGAAACGCAATCAGCATCTATACAACCAATAGTAGGTAACCAGATCGAAGGTAAATCAATTGTGGTTGCCATTGATGCTCTTATGAAGGATACCCAGATCACTGTTAATGATGGTAGTGATATCAAGGATTTTAAATCCAGGTTGTCAGACGCTTTATTGGAAGTAGTCAAAGATGTGGAAATAAGCTTTTCGAGTTAAGATTATACTTTATTTACTCGATCAGTTCTCACTTTAGCCCTGCCTTTGGTAGGGTTTTTTGATTAATTTATTTCCTTTTTAACCCCTAATGGATTCAAACGCGAGGGCCATTTTGAAACTTTTGAACTGGGGAAGGTCAACCGGAGTCCGGCACATATACACCCAGTACCATTAATCCTTCAATAAAAAAATGGCACCCCATTAAACATAGGATACCATCTTATCTTTGGTTATTCTTTTGTGGATTCGAATTCTATTCCACGCGATTTCAAGTGTTTTTCAATATCTTCTATAAATTCAGCACTTTCACCTCTTTCCAGTAAAAACTCTTTATTTTCCACTATGTACTTATTGCGTTCATCAGTATTTTTTATTGATGCCGCTTTTTTATGAAATTGCATTAAATCATATTGATCTTCAGTCAGTGGTTTATTGGCATCTGGATTATTTTTTTCGATTTCATCCCTCAAAAGTGCCAATTCTTTAATTCTCTCCTCTAACTCACCGACAGTTTCAGTAATCTCTTTTGGATTTGATGATTGTCTGTACTCAAACTCATACTTATCAAGTATTCTCATTACATCCTCAGTTGTAGCAATTTTATCCTTTGGTACTTCCGGAATATTTTCGGATGAATTCTTTTGGTTCTCACCACAAGAAGCTAGCAGTAAGCAACCAAAAAATATTATAGTTATCTTTTTCATGTATATTTATATTTTAGCTTTCGAAATCACTAACAAATTATTGATGTATTTGACATATTTTTGGTAAACGTTCCGGAACCCAATGTCATTACCACTCCAGCAACTTCTTGCTCCAAACGCCACTGATAATAAACGTGACCTCCCAATTTAATAGTTTGAGAAAAACCTGAACATGAATAGGTAGTTGAATAAACATCTACAGATTGAAATGGAATTCTCAAAAGGGCGCCACAACCACCAAAATTCAAAGCTTGAAATAAAGTAACCCACATACAATTTTGTTGGTCATAGCCTAAGCCAATATCAAGATTTACATCACAATATGTCGCGGTGCCTGAAATAGTTGAGATATGTATATTCTCATAGCAAGACAAACCAACAACTGGCTGGTTTTTACCTATAAATGGAATAAGTAAAAATAACGACAAGAAAAGAAGGTACTTAAACATAATTATTTGGTTAATGGTTGAAAATAAAATT
This sequence comes from Agaribacillus sp. DX54, assembly GCF_056858335.1. NCBI lineage: Bacteria > Pseudomonadati > Bacteroidota > Cytophagia > Cytophagales > Splendidivirgaceae > Agaribacillus > Agaribacillus sp. DX54. The sequence goes on along the minus strand of NZ_JBXEQE010000037.1, from coordinate 40,529 downwards.
GTCTGGTCAAATAAAAAATAAACAGTTAAAAAATGTACCCCCTCGCAAATCCTATTCAAACAATCAAAAAAATGTATCTTCTTAACTATTACCAAAATAATACAATAAATAGAAATATGCAAATATTGAGTAAAAGATTAACAAAGGCTTAGGGCCATACCAAAACCTATCTTTGATTGCATCTGACCTTCTGTATCACTTTAAGAATGAATTATTATGGAATGAACCTAGAACCATCATTATCCCTGGAGTCATCACCTGTTCCTAGGCGCCGGACTGCCCATAGATAGCAAAGACTCTAACAACTTAGTTTTTTTTATTCTATGTTTTATTTTTACCCAGGCTTAAATAAAAACAATATGGACCTTAATCTTAAACTACGCACAAGGATTTTGGAACTTTCCTTACAGCTGGAGAACCGGCTGTCTGAAATACTGAGCATTTTATTCAATATTGAGAAAGATACATCCAAAACTCTTGCATACTCCAGTAAGGCATTAACATTTAAAACCAAAGTTGATATATTAAGGGATCTAGGTATGTTCAATGATTATCCTTACTCCAAAAAATATAACATTGTCTACAATGACTTGATATTCTTCATGGAAGTGAGAAATCAATTTATGCATAATCTGGAGGCAAATAATATCACCGATGTTCTTAACTGGATTCAGAAGCTAACCAATATGAAAAAAAGAATGAAAATCTATGAAAACTTTGGAATTGTAGATGACGGGTCGGAAGAAATGTACTTTAGAGCTTTTGAACAAATGGCTCTTCACATTGATGGCTTGCTTTATGAGTTTAAAAATGAGATAATTGAGGATCAAGAGAGACAATTAGAAGAAAAGTGGATTGCCCTAGATCGTGAGAGGTTTTTAAATGCATTTGAAATGTCATTTAAAGCCTATTACCAAGAGTTAAATAACAAAAATGACAAGAAAGTTTTGAATGATTTCGTGGATTATTTGTTAAAAAATATTGAATTACTATCCAATGAAGACAAGAATTAAAACCAGCCTCACATCTTCTCTCAAGCCTTGATCACAATTTTCAATTTTGACCTGAGAAAGCGTGCTAAGAATGGCCTTTTTATAATCTTGCAACTCATCTACCAGCCAGTGGAATTATGACCCTTAGATCATTTATATTGTTGATCTCCAGCATGGGTAGTTTGTTTAAAAAAATAAGTGCCCAGGAAGGGCACCTATCCAGAAACGGTTTCTCAGGTATTAAGAAAACCCCTTCGGATGGCTCCGAGGGGTTTAATTTATTGGCCGTTGTTACACGGCCTCTTTCAACCAGCTATGGAAAGAAATTTCATATTAAAGGTACCTCATTCCCAGCAACCATTATATACAATACCTAAATATAGTAAAAAAATACGGTCTATAGACCGTTTGTTGAAAAATTATTTTTTGTGAGTTTGAGGTCGTGGAAAACGAAGAAATATTAAAGATTTTTGCTGCCAACGTCAGAAGGCTTAGAAATAAAACAAAACTTACCCAAATTGAATTATCACATAGGGCTGGTATCGACAATCGGCAGCTGCAAAAAATTGAATATGGCGCAACGAACCCTAAGTTAATCACCTTGTACAAACTCTCAAAGGCTCTTGGATGTACATTGGATGACTTGTTATCCTAATTCCTATTTTTTGTAATATATACTTAACTTAGTACCAGCGGATAAAGAAAATACAAATTCCAAACATGACAATAAAAGATAAAATGATTGTAGTTCTTAAGGAACTATATAAGCATAAATATGATGGCAGGAATTATTCAATTTACGATATTTTAGCCGATAAATGTGATCAGATAATTAGTGTAGACGAGGTTCACGATATTGGCAAGAAACTTGAACAACAAGGATATATTAGATTTGCCATGTATAAAGAAGGTGGAGATGGTGCAATAAATTCTGACGGAATTGAATTTGTGGAGTCAATAATTAAAGAAGAATCAAATGACAAATTCATTCTCGGTATGGTGAAAAGGGATTATATTTCAGTTATTTCTGGTCAAGCACCTGAACACTACGAATTTAAGGATAATCTTGAAACCAACCTGTATAATTTAGATTATGAACCAGACCATTTGGTATATCTGAAGGAGCTTGAAAGGACCCTTGAAATTGGTTTGGAAAAACACATCGCAACCTGTAGCCAGCCTAAACCATGCCAAGGTGAAGAATCATTTAAAAACGCCTTGTTTATCACAAGGAGCAAAATTAAAAATTTGAATCAAGACCACCACCCTTTTCCTCCTTACCAACCAGAAGATCCATTTACGCAAGACCAAGAGTTAAACATTAAAACAAAACTGGATCAGATTCTATCTCACTTAGAAAAGATTGAATTAGGTCAACAGGTAACTTTTGATTACTTCGGTGAGGAATTTGAAGATCTTAAAAGATTAATTCCTTTAATTGGCAAAAAGAACTGGTTGGAACTATTTAAAGGAAAGTTATTATCCTGGGGCATCGACAAAATACTCACCGTGGATATGATTAATTCTATTTATAGTACGTTAACTGATGATGATACTAAACTATTGCCATAAGAGTCTTGAAATTGGTGTTAAGTTTTATGTTAAGTTAATGCAAGATTTTGTCTCAATTTTAACAATTACCTATTTTTAATAAAATGATTATCAATTAGTTATATTTAAAACTTGGGATTCATAACCCTGAGGTCACGGGTTCAACTCCCCTCTCCGCTACTTTTGGCACGAAACGTTGAATTTTGTGCCTTTTTGTTCTTGTAGTGTACTCAAGCTCGTTCTGAATCGTGAATTGACAATATTGCTTTCAAACTACTGGGAAAGAACGGATACTCCTGTGAATTGGATAAACCCACAGCTTATAGGGCTTTTATTTAAAAAGCAGAATTCCCTAATGAAATCCATGTAATCCGGATAAATCATCTTATGGTCTCATTGAAAAATGTTTTCCATTACAGTCCCAAGAAACGTTCGTTTTATGGAACCGTAAACATGTTAAGCTATTTACTGCTGAGAAAGGGCTTTCTCTTTTTTCGTCCCATAAAAATAGAGTGAGTGGGATTCAATGGTAACATCAAAGGTTTCCTCAATCGTTTTTTTATGGTTTCTAGGCGCGGATCGCAGAACTCCATGAGCTCCCCCGTGTCGGTTAAGATAACATGGTCATGTTGGCTATGGAAGAAACACTTTTCATAATGGGCCGTTCCTTTTCCGGATTGGCGCTTTCGAACCATTCCTGCCTCGATGAGCAAATCCAGGTTGTCGTAGATGGTCGCCTTGCTTACCCTGTAGTTGTTCAGGCGCATTTTGAAATGGAGGGTATCCACGTCCAGGTGTTCATCATAGGCATAGATTTCCTCCAAAATGGCATAACGTTCCGAGGTCTTGCGCTGCCCGTTTTCCTCAAGGTACTTCGTGAGTACCCTACGTACAATTTCAAATTCTTTTCCGCTGTTCGATGCCAAGGAAATATTCAGATTATTGGTCTTCTAAATTAAGCGTACAGCAAATAAAAATTACCGAAAACCAGATAAGTTTTCCATTTTAATCTACCCTTATCATTTACTTCAAATAGAAAAAATAATACAACGCACCTACATGCATTAGTGTAATGGCTATCAGCAACCATCGCTTTTTGTACTTTAAATATAGCGGCGTAATAAGTAGTATACTGCTAAATACACCAAGCTGAAATTTTAAATCACTTCTATAATTTGCGATTGTTAATTTATCATAACGGTAAGTGGTCTCAAACACTTCATTCGATTGGCTATATTCATGAATGACGTAAAACCAAATGATAACTGTAACATTCACCAATAAAAAAAGTATGGGCAGAATGTATTGCTCGTTAACCTTATTGGGTAATTTTCTTTGCCTTAATTCCATCAGAAATTATGTTCGTTTTTTCACAAGTGCTTTGTATTTCCTTTTTAAAAAAACAACCAAGAATCTTATTAAATAAAACAATAAAGTACCATAAATCGCCAAGGTGATTACGAGCGTTGGTATACTTCCACCAATAGTAATGGTCAAAATATATAACAAGACACAAATTGCCGTAATCCAAAATGACCATAACCAGACTTTTTTGCCGGTGGTTTTGTAATTCACTTTCTTTCTTTGTTTGGATTTGGCCCTTTCCAAATAAAGTACAAACCCTAAAATGGATAATACACCCGAAGTGAGGCCAAAAAAGGAATAAATCACCTTGACCCATATACCTCCAAAATCCCCATAATGCAGCCCCTCCTGAGCATAATAGGCTTTATCGCCCAACGATTTTTCCCTGATATCGTATCGTCCCAACTCACTGTAATCTTTTTTATCTAAAACGATCTCATTTATGTTGTTTTGGTAAGCGGTTTTCGGCACATCTCCTCTTACAGTAACCGTACGGCTTCCATTTTTCGAAGAAGCAATGGACGTGGGAATGAGATCCGGAAATAATGCTCGGGAAACTTCAAACGCTTGAATATAGTCTACAGCATAGGAAATATCCTCTTCTTTGGAAATAGGTTTTTCAGTTCTTTTATATCGCTCGGGGTTCTTTACCTGCAATGCAGGCTGAAGAATGGCTTGAAGTCCGAGCCATGCACCCGTGATGGCGATCATAAGATTGAACAATAGGGTTGTCATACCTATAACCTTATGGTAATCTGCCGACTTTAACCTTAAATTTTTATTCCGGATGGCTCCAAAAAACTGACGTTTCATGAACTCACCGTAAATCAAAATTCCGGTGATCGTGGAGATCAATAAAGCAAGCCCCCAAAACCTACCCAGAACCTGCCCAAAAGACCATTGAACAACCTTACGTGTATATGCCTTATGTAATGATCAAAAGTTTTAAAACGGTTTCTTACGCCTACAATTTTTCCTGTGTAAGGGTTAAAGAATACTTGATAAGCATAAGCTCTAGGGAAAGGATTCCGTTCTATAACGTTAAAACGGACTATCCAATTTTTAGATTTATCAAGAGATGGTGTGATACCAGCAAAATTGGCTTCACCATATTCACTTTTTAGGCTATCAACCAACTGGGTTATATCAGGGTAAAAGTTTGTCGTCTTGTGAGGTGTATTGATTTTGAAATAGTTGGCATTAATAGCCTCATCAATTTCCACTTTAAATAACGCGACTACCCCTGTCACACTTAAAATTGCGATGACTACCCCTGCATACAATCCGACCCAATTGTGGATACTCCAAAGTTTTTTATTGATTCTTTTTGATCCGGACATTTTTTTGGATGAATAGGCTATTTATGGTATTCCACGCTTTTGCCACTGCAAAAAGCAGGTAAACAGGGATAAAAAGACATATGATTCCTTTACTGATCATTCGTAAGAATTGATCCTAAGAAAGATCTTTCCGGTCCTTAGGCCGGAAAGATCTGCTTAAGAATTACAGGTTTTATTACCAAGACAGGTCAATCAAACCAGCTACACTTCCTCCTTCTACGTCAAATGCTTTTTCAACGGCGCCTGTAGTAGGATTATACTTGTAAATTGCATTTTCTGAACCCGTACTGGAGGAGAGATAAACCTCCTCATTGATGACAACAGAAAAGGCAGGCGCGAATCCTCCTTGAGCGGGTAATCCCGCAATATTTTCAACTTCTTGCGTCACTACGTTTATCTTTATCCATCTGCCTACTTCTTCAGTATTGAACAAATTCAAGATCTCAATAAGTTGCGCCCGGCTAAGATTTGCCGGATTTCCGCCTACTGATGCAATAATCTCAAAAACACGTGGTGGGATCTCTGTAATTGCCAAGGCAATTGCAATATCATTGCCAAGGTAGTTAAATAAGAAAGATATCGGAAATAGTTGATTCCGGGGATTAACTTTTAATGCGGGTACAAAACTATAGTCAAGATCAAACTCATTGGATCCTGCCGGTATTCTGAGAAGGCTAGCAGACCTGTTCTGTGGTACAATCCCACTAGCTAAAAAATTAAATATTTCCGTTTTCATCCACATTGTTAGCAAATGGGCTTTTTACCCAATTACTCTGGCCAAGCCCCGGAAATTCTGCCGTTGCGGTAAACTGTCCGGTTCGATAATTCGCTGATTGGAGATATACAGAAGTAAAGGGCACCTCATCGAGATTTAGCGAGACAATATATGTAAACACTTCGTCTCCACGGATCAAAAGATTTCGCATCCGCTGTGGACCGGGTAGCCCCTCGTCGCTCATCGGTATCCGGCCTTCCAGTTGCATGGTCATAGGGTTAAAAACCCCTATTTCTGCCTGACTAGCTTGGGTCGTATAAACACCCGTCGTCGCATCAACGATCGCCGGTCTCCTGATATCTCCCGTAACCACCAGGTTGCCATCATCCACAATTTGACCGTTTCCATTTACTCTTGCTCTTCCAATTCCTTCGGTTCCGTCCGTTGCACCTTCAGTGTAGAGATAGCCATCTAAAATGTCCCATGGAACAAAAGACTGGAATACCTGGCCATCCGTCAGGTCTGCTGTTCCCGAAGGCATTTCGCTAAAATACTTGGCTACAATATTGTTGTTAGGTGTTCTTGCTGTTATGACAAAACCTGTTTTCAATCGCACATCTTCGGCGGCCAGGGTTTGCCAGAACGTGGCACCTATCTGATCGGATGCGCCTGAAAATGTGTAAGGGGCAAATCCGGAGATAAAATTAGCAGCATCGTCCCAGCGGCCAGCGGTGACCGCCTGGTCTACTCTATCCTGGTCTGCAGCTCCCCATTGCACATAATCCAGCAATAGTTCCGGGGCAGTGGAACTGAAGTCATCTGCGGAAGCGAAAAGCCCCAATCCACCACTTTCCAAAGGAAGCGACGTAACGTTTTGCGTACCTGAACCTAGTTTTATGGTGACAGTTTCATTAGTTGATAATAATAAGTCCCCCACGATATCCGCGTAGTTACTGATAGCATTGTATCGATCAGGCCCCAGGCATAGCCGATAGTCTGAAATGTCTATTTCCGATGTGCCAAAATTGCTAATTACCAAAGAATCTCCTTCCGGGTCTACTAGCGAGAATCGGACTAGCCCTTCTTCTGTTGTTGTAGTCATCCCATCATCGTCATCGTTGCATGAGACAATGGTTAGCATGGACATTCCTGCAATGATAAGGGCCATGACTGGCATCTTTATCCATCGGGAGTAAAAAAGTGTATACATAATTTTAAAATATTTGATAGTTTACTTTGAATTGAAAGTTTCTGTTTGGCTTGGGTACTCTCCAGTTGTCGAATAGCTCAAAATCATTGGTTAGGTTGTTTACCTGGAAGGACAGGCTTAGTTGATTACCCGGTGAGAAATAGCCTATACCCAGGTTGAATTCATTTTGAATCGGAACAAGAGAAAATGGTTCAGGTTCACCATTACTTGGTTCATCGGTAATACTAAACTCCTGAACATGAAACCACGACCCATACAGTACTACATTTGGGAGTGTACTTTTCAAACTTTTGATTCCAAGATTTAACTGAAGATTATGAAAGAAGGAGGGGGTATTGGGAAAACGGGACCCGATAAACGACGGATCTTGAAAGATGAGGTTTTCCGGATTGAACGCCTGGTATGTGCGTTTCTGACTGGTCAAATTAAACCCGATGTTCGAGTAATCATCTCTTGTGACTTTAAGGCTCCACTCCATACCCAGGGACCTTACCTCCCTATTATTCCTGAATTGTTGAAAAGCCCCATCCGGACTCAACCAGATCAGGTCTTTGGTATCCCGAATAAAACCATCTAGTGAGGTATTAATGCTGAAAAGCTTATCGAGCTTTTTCTCGTAGGTGATCCCAAGGTTAAAATTGTTGGATTGCTCCGGCCTTAAATTAAAATTGGGGTTAATGTTTATGAAATCACCATACACTTCTCTCTCAGTAGGGATGCGTACGGCATACTCGTAACTACCTCTAACAAAGAAATGATCTGTAAATAAATATTTCAGGGCACCTCCATAACCTGTCGTTTGATCTTCTACTTCCAACGTAATTACATTATTAAAAGGATCGACCGTCTCCGCATTGTAGAAGTACTGCTTGCCAAAGACGACAGAGGTTAGCTTTTTATTAAACCAATCACCTCTCCATTCGATGGATGCAATGTTCTTTGTAAAGAAGGAGGGTAACTCGTTTCGATTTATCAATTCTCCATCGATCTCAAAGAAAGGATTGATGTTATCTTTCCTGAGAAACCTGGACCTAGCGTAGAAATTATTGATGCTTAGTTTATGGCGATCATTAATGCGGTAAATAACTCCTAGCCGATGTGCATGATTGAGACCTTCTGTTTCTTGATCCAAGGGTTCTATGGGTCGCGGAGCAGGAATTATTTCTTTTTCCCAGTTGATCCTGTTCAAATTATCATTCTTCGTTGATTGTACTGAATTAGAAATAACTCCCCTGTATCTCAATTCCAGTTTTTCATCGAGAAAACCCTTTACATAGGTTAGGCTATGTTTAATAGCCGTTGTTTCTCCTGTTCGTCCAAGCAGCGCGTAACCGAGGGTAATGTCCAATGTCTGTATCTCATCGAATCGGTTGGAAAAATTACTACTGAATGATAGCTGGTCGGCCCAGCTTAAATCGTACCAATGCAGACCGGCTTGCATAAAGGATGACCTGTGGGCGTTATGAAACCTTCTTACCTTGTCAAGGGTATCTACCCTGATAACTGGTATGAGGTCGCCACTAAAACGATCAGGGATAGAATCAACGACAATGTTTCGGATATTGGCAAGCTGAAAGTTGTTATCTGAGTAGTTATGATACCCTTCCAGCGAGACCGCAAAATGATCATTAATTTTTTTGCTGCCCAAAGCAGACACACGATGCGTATTAAATGAGCCTACCTGGTAGCTTAGCTCTAGCTCATCGTTGTATAATTTTTTAGAAACGATATTGACCGCACCGCCCAGTGCATCCGTTCCTTTGTCTGCCGGTAATACTCCTTTGTATACTTCCAGCCGATCGATCACAGATCCCGGTAAATTGTTAAGGTCGTATCCTCCCCCGAGATACTCCACGGGAAAGCCGTCTATGTATATCCTCACAGCGTTACCCGATAGTCCGTTGAGGTTCACGCTTGCATTGCTTCCAAGCCCTCCCGTACGCCTGACCAGTACTCCGGGTGCGGTCCTCAGCATTTCAGCAGCACCTATAGATTGTATTTGAAATGCTTTGGCATCGATGGTATTTATTTTGATAGGCTCTAGTGAAATTTCTTTGGCGATAGAAACGCCTCTGACCACTACCTCATTTAATACATTCCGTAGACGCCTTAAGTTGATTTGAGAAAGAAGTTGTACCTCCGGAATTGACTTTCACTTGAATTCGGGCCGTCTCATACCCTATAAAGGAGACCTCAATGGTGTGATCTCCCGAAGGAACACCTTCTAGGTTTACCTTTCCGTTCTGGTCCGTAATGTTGCCCATAGAGGTGCCGAGCAACCTCACTGTCACACCCGGTAATGGATCGTTGTTTTCATCTCGTATTGCTCCTTCCAGCCTTCCTTTTCCCAATTTACCGAACACACGCTTCACCAATATGGCATTACCACTGACTCGCAGCGTTATAACATCGTCACCCCATAATTCATTGATAACTTCACCCATTTTTACCTGTTGAAAATCTTTGGAGACCGTGCGCTCCTTTGGCAGCTCAGAAGGCCGGTAGTTAATGGTAGTATTTGTCTGCTTCATCAACTGGTCGAGCGCATCCGCTACAGCACTATGCTCAAAGCGAATGGTTACTTTTTGATTGAGTAGGCCTTCTTGCCCAAAAGCCAGTACCGAAGTAGCTACACAGAATACCAGAGTACCTATTGTTTTTATAGAAGTCATGGTTATAGCCTTCAGTAAATAGTTACTCTGTTGTCATGTATCTCGTATTCAAACTCTCCTAGAAAGCTCAATGCATCCATGACTGCTTCGAGGGATGGGTCCTCCATAGACAATTTAAAGTCACGGGTCATTAAGTGGGTATTTTTAACGGACACTTGAATATCATACCAAGGCTCAAGTACGTCTATGACCTTCGCCAAGGTGTAATCGTCAAATACCAAATGATTTTCTATCCAGGCAGTGAGCATATCCGCGTCAACCTCACTTTTCGCAATGTTTTTGCCAGCATCGAGAACGGCTCTTTCATTCGCCTTAAGTGTTACGAGATTATCATTTTGATCTTTTTCAGAAAAAGCCACCTTCCCGCTTGTTACGATAATCTCCGTTTCTCCCTGTTTGCGGCTGGTATTTATATCAAAGGAAGTACCCGAGACCTGGGTTTTTGAGTGCTCGGTATAGATGATGAAGGGCTTATCCGGATTTCTGGCCACATCAAAATGGGCGCGCCCTTCCAAATACGCTACCCGTTCGGTATCCGAAAAGCGTTCCGGGAATTTTAATAGACTCTCTGAATTTAGGTGTACCGTGGAACCATCGGGAAGCGTAAGGGTTGGTCTTTCCCCTCTTTTTGATTTCTTGGTGGTATAGCCTTTCCATGAAACCACGGTATCCTTCTGTTGGCTGTCTAACGGATTTAGAAACCAAAAGGCAGCCGTTCCCACAGCTATGAAAAGACCGATTGCCAGGAAAGCGGCGATGGAAATGCGGGCAAGGCTGCGATACATTGGAATTGTCCCGGAAACTTTGGCATTTCTGTTGGAACCAAATCGATCCAACGTTTTTAGGCGTTCATATTCCTTATCCGCTCTTTGGAGACTGATTTTGTTGGTTTGTTTTATTCTTTTCCAGGTCCTTTCATCCATTTCGGAAAGAACATTTTCCGAAAGTTCTGAGGGCTCATCTTCCGACGACGCCATCCAATTTTCCACAAACACCCGCTCTTCTTCGGTACATTGACCAGAATAATACTTTAATATAAGCTGTTTTGTTATTTTCATGGCATAGGGAATTAGATTGCCTTATACCCCTATGTCGTTTTAGATGGAAGTAAACCCTACCCTATGAAGAAAATAAAAGTGAAAGCTCCTTTGATCCCCACCTTTAAGAACCTGATTGCACGTGTCATATGCTTCTCAACAGCTTTTTCGGAAATGTTCAGTCCTGAGGCAATATCCTTATTGGTCATGAACTTTTCCCGTTTTAACCGAAAGACTTCCTGGCAGCGTTTCGGTAATTGTGCTATCAATTGGTCTATTTCCGATTTAAGATTGTTGGCTATTACATTCTCCTCCGTCTCGTTGTGAGAAATCCGGGTAGTTGTCAAAAGTTCTTTCTTGGCTTTCAGTCGGACGGCCTTGGCCCTTAAATGGTTGATAGAAGAAAATTTGACCGCCCTGACTAGATAGGCCTGCAGGGAGGCGTTTATCTCCAAGGATTTCCTGCGTGACCAGATATCGCAAAAAGCGTCATGAACAATACCCTCGGCTATTTCGATGTTACCCACTAGATTATAGGATATGCGGAAAAGTTTTAGGCGGTTTTGACGGTAAAGTAACTCAAGATCATGACTGTTGTGAAGATCAATATCGCCCTGGCCACTTAGGCCTTTATTTCCATTGTTCTTGTTATGGATAATTTTCATTTTACATTTCTGCAGGTAACAAGATAATGACGCAGTCAGCTTGCAATTTTTTTTGAAAACTACAATCCGAAAAATGAAATTCCAAACCTTATTTAGAATAAATCTAAAAAAGGGCGATATTTAATAGTAGTGTTTAAGTTCGATCAAAAGACAATGTAACAGATTGGCTAAAAACCAAACAATAAAATACAGATATTTCCAGGCATTCAAACAAAAGCATCTAATGGCCAGACATTTGTGTCAATGGTTACGAGGGGATCCACGAGATTGCCAAATGATAATACTGCCGAGGCGATCGGAGCAAAATTGAATAATTTTCAAAATAATGTCTGCTATAGCGTTTCGATCGATTTAGCATTTTCAATGGAAGCTGTTTTTTATGGAGATCAAACAATCAGGTATGATGATCCACTGGAATTAAAGGTTTGGGTATCTGAAGAACAGTGTCAAAAAAGCACTTTACTTTGGACTTCTCCGATTATAGATCGGACAGATTGGCGCACTTAATCTGAACAAAATTCTTCAGGAAGACCGTAACCTGCTCAAAAGGCTTGCTCAATGATCGATATTTAGGAGGTCCTCAAAATCTGCTAGATTAGGATTTTGGCTAAATAAATGTAGGCCATCATTGTGGTGTGTGGCGAACTATTAGCGAACACTTCTAACTAAAAAAATTCATCTATCTGTGACAATTCCTGAAATTTTGCTACTAATACAATATAAAGCAGTAGTTTAAAATGAAATTGGAAAAGCGTCACTTTATTCAAATCATAAATCAAAATAAAGGCACCATCAGAAGCCTCTGTAAAGTTTATTATGCGAGTAGCGAAGACCAAAAAGATGCTTTTCAAGACATCATTCTGCAACTTTGGAAATCATTCGAAACATTTCGCGGAAAATCTAAAATCAGCACCTGGATTTATCGGGTAAGTCTTAACACGATTCTTACTAAAAAAAGAAGAGATAAGAAATCGATCTCCGTTGAGCCGATTGATACATTTCATCAAAATGCTTGTACTGCCAAAGCTGATGATAATCTTGAGCTTCTTTACATTATCATCCAAACATTAAAAGATATCGACAAGGCGATTGTAGTGCTACATCTGGAAGGTTACCAAAACAAAGAAATCGCTGAAATCCTAAAGGTGTCTCCAACTAACGTCGCTACCCGCTTCAACCGATTAAAATTGAAATTAAAAATGAAATTTAACAATAAGTCTCATGCAACTAAACGACCTTAAACCGGCCTGGAAACAACTTAAACTTTTGAATGCCCTGAATACCATAGAATCAAATGAAATTCTATCAATTATCGATAGTCGAGAGAATATGAATAAAACCAAACTACAACGGGTTCTCCTAAACATAGTCATTTTCATTGCCATAACAATTTTCTGCCAGGGCGGATGATTTCATATATTACCTGGGATATAGATCCTAGCATATTTCATGAGTCTGAGTTTTTGAGATGGTATGGAGTCTGTTGGGTTTTAGGAATACTCCTGGGTTATAAAATCATGCTTAAAGTTTACAAATCAGAAGATACTCCAACTATTGAACTTGACAAACTCACAATTTATGTCATGTTGGGAGCTATCCTTGGCGCTCGTTTGGGTCATATTTTATTTTACGATCCGATTTACTATTGGAACAATCCAATTGAAATTCTCCCTTTTAGAATCAACCCAACTTTTGAATTCACTGGTCTGGCAGGCCTTGCAAGTCATGGTGGAATTTTAGGGGCTACACTGGCTCTTTACTTTTACAAAAGAAAGTTTAAGACAGGCTATTTATGGCTTCTGGACAGATTGACGATAGCTGGAGCTGCATTAGGAGGATTCATTAGACTGGGTAACTTAATGAACTCCGAAATAATCGGAATTCCTTCCAACCTTCCGTGGGCCTTTGTATTCACGAGGGTAGATCAGATTCCAAGACACCCATCGCAACTTTATGAAGCTATATTCTACTTACTAGTGAGTATTGTATTGTACTTCATTTGGAAGTCAAAAAAACGCTACAAAAACACCGGATTCATTTTTGGGCTGGGGATGACATTGATATTTGCTCAGAGATTCTCGATTGAATTTTTGAAAGAAAACCAGGTTCCATTTGAGGAGAACCTAACCTTGAATATAGGACAAATTTTAAGTATTCCATTGGTTTTGATTGGTATATTCTTGATGATGCGGAGCTTGAAAAGTTCGCGAATCGAGTAGATGGCTCCGCCAGCAGTAACTGACGGTGTGCGCCTCTCGCACTATCCCGAATGCTTTAGAAATGACTCGTTGAATCTTGGTTTGTCAAACGCTTTTTTGATAAACGGTTCAAATATTATCAATTACGATACTCGTAAAAAATTTGGAGCCAAACCGGAAATTTCTTAAGCCAAACTTGAAAATGTTAAAACATCCTTCAGATCCGGGACGACCAAGTTCGATACCTGCCCCCTCGCCACTACTATAAATGGCCCATACGCACAGTATAGGACTTTTTTAGTGGTTCTTGTTCTCCCATTGTTCCACATAAGCGATAAATAATCATTTTTCAGGGTGAAAATTAGGTTAAGCAGGGGCAAATATCAAAAACTGAAATATTCCAGCCTTTTTCTTTCTTCTGCGTTCTCTGATTGGGGTATACTGCCGCCCAAGCTGTTAATTTTATCTGCCGGGTCCTTTCATTTAGATATTAGAATTTTATTCTAGATATTCTATCTTGATTTCAGTGGTATCATTTGGAAGTAATTGGCTTGACTTCACCAAAGTAATTTTAATGGGATAGTCACCATCATATTCATACTGATAATTTTCTTTGAGAATGGTGCCATCGGCTAAAGATATTGTTTCTTCTACTATATTGTTTTTGTTTATTTACTGCACAACTTCGGAGGTGAGGACCGGTGGAATAACCTGAAATGGATTGGTTTTGTCATCATATTTAAAATCCGATCTTTTTTCCAGGTCAGGAGATTCCTCATTAGACCATATCTCTGTTAAAATACAAAACCGCTACTTTACAAGTTAAAAAGAGTCATGAACTACTATATACAACCCTGGATCATAGCTCTATCCCCTAAACATCCGATTTAAAAATTTGATAAAAACCTTTATCAGTAGTTACAAAGTTTTTAATATCAGCTTATGTACATTAATATGTTTCGCAAATTCCTGGAACAAGTAGGATGTAAATTCTATCGCGTCCGGCCTTCCATGCCCAACCTTTTTCTATTGCCGCTCTCAACTCGTCTATGATCCGATGACGATAAACCTCATGTAGCCGTTAAGCCCAGGTCGCATCCAGGTGTCATTAGCGCATAAGTCCGGCAGGAATACTGAGATCTATGCCTATGGGGCCAACACACCTTTGAATTCAATTAAAAATCCTTTAGATTAGGCCGTCATAATTTAAAAATATCCTGAACTGATCCGTATAGCCAATTGTAGCACAAAGAAACCACTAAGCTGATATATGCCAGAAGTTTTTATTAATTCTATTGGAACCTTCCTTCCAAACAATGCAATTGACAATGAGGAAATGGAGGATTTCCTAGGCCGAATAAATGGAAAAGAAAGCCGTATAAAAAAGAGAATACTTGATCAGAATGGTATTAAACTAAGATACTACGCGCTCGACCGGAAACAGCAAAGTACACATTCTAATGCTCAAATGGCTTCACTTGCGGCAAATACGGCACTAGGGAGAAACGCCATTGTTCCAGAAGACGTTCAACTAATTTCGTCAGGGCTTCAAACTCTCTTCAGTTGGATGAGACAGTCGCCATATACACAACTCAGATACTTGGAACTCCAGGTCATCTCGGCCTAGTGAACAACAAGCACCCGATGGTTCCAATCTCGACATACAGCGCGGCATACAGGCTTGTATTACATGGACTAGCTTCGGAAACTCTACACGAAATTTTAGTGAATATTAAACTTGGAAGATCGGTCGATGGCGTAATGATACCAAAAGTTCCTTGAAAAATAAATACAGAAAAACGTGCTACAATGAGTAAATTAAGATGTGAGATTTTTAAGACAATAATTACAGCCCCAAATTGGATTGCTTTAATGGTTATAACATGCAATGTCTTTGCCTTTTCCTCAGCGAATAGTTCGTTTAACTCTTTCTTTTCTTTTGATGAGGGGATTATTTCCTCATCGGGCAAATTTTTTGGAATTATGGGGTCAGGCGGGGGTTGATTCATTTATGATTTTCTTGTAGTATTCCTTTATTAAATTATTCGGAATTATCGAGTTTACCCCAGAATTCTTTATTGTGATACCCCAAGGTGTATTGGGGGTATGAGTTAATGCGGATAATTGCAATCCGTCTTTATCTTTATAGTGGTTCCAAACAACAGTACAGAATTCACCTATTTTTTCATCTAATTGATATTCATTTGGATTAATTATACCATCATTGTAAATATCGATAAATGACTTGATTTGCCCGCGTCCAAATTTTTTAATTGCTCGATATACGGAGTCTATAACAGGACCATATCTCCATGCTTTCACAGGTTCTTGAATTAAAGGCCTGTCATTGTAACCTAAGAACCACCCGTGTGTAATATACACCAATTTAAGTAGTTTCATAAGTGTTAGTTCAACGCCTTCTTCTATTGATTTGTTGATGAAAAAGTTGGATACTACAAGTGAGGGGTACATCGCTTATACGGTTTAAATTGGCAATATCTGGGTTATCCTTCAAGAACTGGGCCAGGTCACAGGGGGTGCGTGTGTGGTGTTGATAATATTTATTAAACCAGGGAGTGGGTTTATAAAGAAACTAAATGTTTTGTAATTAATTAGTTACCAGTGCCACATCACCTTTTAGGTAGGCGTTGATCGTGGCTTTGATTTTTGCTATGGAGGCGGTACTGTCGTAATCACCTTGCAGCATTTCATCTTCCAGTGCAAACAGCTTCATAAACAAGACCTTGCCATCAATTTTTTTCTCAAATTCGAGCGTTTTTTTGACAGCAAATAACTCATCCCAAACCTTACGCACATCATTCCAATAAGCTTGTTTTTCCTGCCACCAATCTTTGGCCGGCTGACATTTGTTTTCTTCTGTTTTCGTATAAGTATTCCATCCTTTCTCCCTGGCTATGACTTTGTCAGAACCTTGCCTGACTACTTTACCATTGTCCTGCTCATGTACCCAGCCGTAATCTGTAATTTCATGACGGTTCCTTCGTTCCATTACGTTATAGTCGCTGCGCTTACTGAATTCTCTTCTTGGCAGTGGGGCATCAGCAGTATTTTCCCAATAGCTGCGGCCATCTACATGCACCCACGAAGATGAACCTTCGTAACGAGGGCTGTCGTCTACCTGATAAACCTTTTGCGTCCATTGTCCCTTAACAGCATCCGGAGTTTTGCGATCGTATTTCCAGGTATTTTCTTTATAAAAAACATGAAAATCGGTATTCTCATAAAGCCAGTCTTGCCGCCAATGCTTGATAATCATGCTATCTCCTATGACCAACAGGTGTTGCAGTACGATTTTATCTTTGGTTTCTTCTACGGGAAAAATGTATTCCAGGCCGCCGGCACGGTAGTTGTCATGAAACTCATAGTCCTTTTTCTCTGCAAATGTCTCAGCAAAATTGAAGGAAACATCATAGCAGCCACACATAGCCTTAATCGCTTCTATGTCTTGCTTTTTCTTTTTTTGCGCGTACACGGTCCCTAACGTCAGGCAAAACACTATCAATAATAGAGTCTTCATCAGTATATGGTTTTAAAATTTAGAAAAGTTGCTTTAAGAGATGGGTAATACCAGGCTATGATCGCCATGTTGGCTAACAGATAAAGCGCTGTCAAAATCAAATCACCTGTTTCATGCGGTTTTAGAAAGAGGTGGAATAAAAAAATGTTTAAGGTCACCGGCATCAAAAATACAGCGCCGAGCAATGCAAGGTACTGGCTTATCAATAAAGCGCCGGAAACGAACTCCACCGCTCCAAGCATGGGCCAGAAGTATCCGGTCTGCTTCAAACCCTGAATGTAGGCTTTTATTTTTACTACAGAATCGGGCAAATCGGCTGACATTTCTGTTTGTGGCCTAGGTGGTTTAGGAATGAACTTTTGTACACCTGCGTAAATGAACAGACCACCCAGGCTCAGACGTAAAATGACAATCGCTATTTTAAACATTTGCATTGCTTGAAATTAATTTAGCAATTCATATTTAAGGGTTCCTTCAAAAATAGGATTAGTATGCCTTTCATTATCCTTATTTAGATTGCTTCCAAACCACTCAAATGTAGAAGATACATGACAATCTATCAATCGCCAGTATTAGTGAAATTGTAATCACTACAAGTAGTGAGCAAGAACCACTGCAACAGCAAGCGTCAAACACTGTTGCTTTACTATAACAAAGTTATCCACTTTCAATCGTAAGACTATAGAAATCTACACTTACAGGCCCGATACCGATATGAATTTTATCAAAAATCCATTAGATTAGGATTTTGGTAAAATAAATATATACACCACAATGGGTGTATAGCCGATGGTTGACACACACCCGAAACGGCAATTCTTATAAATTCGTTAAAAAAATCCATGGCTGGTTTCATATTCTATAAGGAACACGAAATAGTATTTAACAATAGACAGTTCAATAGCACCATTACTTTTGTTAGTGAAGTCGCCCGTAAAATGGCCAATGAACATGCGCTCGAATACGTAGTTAAGATGGAAAAATATGTTGAAAACTATTATTCGGGAATGTGCTTTGACATAGAAGAAGATTTTCCTGAAATTGGAGAGAAAAAGTTTTGGGCAAGCATGTTCTACGAAACTGCCAGAGAAATATTTGAAAGGAACATTGGCATGCACGAATATTTTTTCTGGCAGACACAAAGAATTTATCAAATTTATGGCACCGGTGATCTTTTTAAGAAGGCAGTAAAAGAAATTGAGCCAAAATGGTATCCGGATATTAGAGATTATCGTGAATTTGACGAATGGATTAACAAGAAACAACCAGAGTAGACGTGTGCCGACAAATGCTAAAAATGAATATACGAACTCCGTAACAAACTTCCGGGTCTCGTTTCCAACCGGGTGGTGGACAGTTGCATGAATTGATAAATCAGCAGATTTTACCGCCAGTGATACCCCTGAAACGGGGGATAAAAGGTCACGTCCGTTGGCAACATTCTCAGGAGAGAAACGCTATAAAATACCCGTAGAAAAGGTACCTTTTATCTAACCAAACTAGTGACATAAAATCACTAGTTATAGCAATTGACCGACCTTGCACCTAGCATTAGCTTTGTACTATTTACAACCTATCCAAATGATTGAGATGAAGCAATTCACGTTTCCGGTGATCTTCCTATTAATCTCATCCTCCATTGGCGTTCAACCTATATCGGGGGATAAGTACCCCGGAGGTGATCCAATTCTTTACAGTTTCGATGACCGGTTCTTTGATCAGCATCCTGGCGAAGCATTCGATCCTCATAGCATGCATGGCCAATACAAAAAGGCAAGCCTGGCAGAGAAAGTGGTCCGCATGAATTATGACAGACAGGTCGGGGCCATGCGTGGTTTCCCGGGAAAAATCATCGTTGCTTCGATGAGCGAGGTAAGCGCCTTTCTTTCCGGTACCGGCTCTATGGGCTTGACAGAAAGCGTAAAGATTACGAAGACAAAACTATCATTAAAACGCGGGACAGGACGGCCCGAAAAAAGGATGAAATCAAAGTTATAAAGAACCGAAAACCGCTATAAGAAGTGTTAAGCGCTGCTTTATGTAAATAAATCACCCAAAAATTAAGATGATAAGATTAGCTATGTATGGAGTAGAAAATGAGAAAGTTGGCTTTAATCCATATTGCTTATTATGTCCTTACACACAAATTAAAAACAAAGAGAATAACAATGGCTTGATAAAGAAAGAATATACTTTCCTGCCGGATTTCGGCACCGGGAAGCTGGTAGCCTATTGGTTTGACGGGCTTGTTGTATGTATGGTAGATGCTTGTTTGAAGCGAGACCTGAAATCCGCTTGTCATGTGACATCTCCGAGGCTGGATCTATCTTACCTCATTGAAGGAGAGCAGATCATAGAGGTGGGTGAAAAGCAAGTGTTAGTCTTTGAAAGCCAGGAAAGTTATATGGTTTATCTTACGAATACCAAAGCAACCATACAATACAATTGCAACAAGTGTTTTCGCGAGGTGCGGATCAGGATAAGTCCGGACTTCGTTAAACATTACAGGCTACAAGAATTGTATCCTCCCGGAAAGGGAATTATGATCGAGGACCTTCATCCGAATAGTACCAAACCGTTGTGTCCTAAAACCCGAAATATTTTGGCCGAAATGATCCAGGATAAGCAACATGGGCTTATCAAGCGATTATTTTTGAAGTCGAAGGTGCTAGAGTTACTGACGTTGCAACTCTGTACCTTAAAGGATGCACCCCAGGCTAATGCGCTTTCAAAAAAACTATACGAGGTGGCTGCGCTCATTGAGAAAGATGTGACTAAGATATTCACGATCAAGGAGCTTTCAAAGCAAGTAGGCATAAACGACTATACACTTAAAAAAGAATTTAAACGCCTTTTCGGTACTACAATCAACGAGTACTCGACTGATTTAAAAATGAAAAAGGCCAAAACACTGCTTACCATGAGCAACAAAACGATTACTGAAATTTCAGAATTGATAGGGTATAAAAATCCTACCCATTTTACAGCAGCTTTTAAAAGAGTAGTCGGTGTTACTCCAAAGGTTTATCGAAATGCCTGAGTTCAGGATAAGCAATTACGGTTTATTCATAAGCAACCACTGACACGAGTACACTCCCCCATTGGCAAAGTCTATGACTAAAATTCTTTATTTTACTTTCTATTGAGTTTTTGGTTTACCTTGTTGTTTTCTTGTTATCGCCCGGAACGCAATAAATAACCTCACGTTTGTTATCGTATGCCCTTGCAATAAACGCCGCGAATGGCCATCTCCCAGAAAAAGTTTTCCTTGATAACGCGCACTACTGCTGAAGTCCGGGTTTTTCACCCCTTCATAATTGACAGATTTGCAATGGTATTGTCCCAGATGTCCATTATTCTAACATTTGTAATTGAAACTTAATGTAAACACCGTTTTTCCTTCTTCCAGGTATTGATCTGGTTTATCTCAAGGGTATAATGATGCTTTTCTAAAAGTTTGTCGGCCTCCTGCATAGCGATATTTTTAAAGCCTTTACGGGTAGGCGATTTTTAGATTTTCGACACGCAATCATTATACCTTTAATTTCTCTCTAAATTCGCCAATGGGATTCTTAAGTATTCCCGCCCATTGCAAGCTTGCGATGGGGTCGGCCAGGTTCAACATTTCTTTGGTGTTTTGAAGTTGTAATCGATTAAGACAACACCTGCCAAACTCCTCTTTAAAGAAATCATACCGCTTAAATTGTGCAGCCAGTTCGGGGTGTTCTTCCCGGTAATGGTGTATACAGTGAGCAACCTGTTCCCAGAATAAGCTTTCAGGACAACCGCCATATTCAACCAGTATATTAGATACAAACCTGAAAAAGCAATCAAATATATCTGTAAAAATGTACGATAATTTCATTTCGTCCGATGTCTCCTTGTAAAGGCGTCGGGCATCCCCGGAGAATTCTATGCGATCATTAAATACAATTACTTCTTCAGTAATATCCTTCATAATGGCTTTGACGGGTATGTGGCCTTCCATGACCAGGATCAAATTTTCGCCGTGAGGCATGAAAACCAGTTCATATTTGTAAAAGCAGTGCAATAAGGGCCGGAGATAGCAATTAAGATAGCTACGTATCCAATCCCGGGGGGTCAGCCCGGAAGCCCTGATCATCTCGATCATCAATGCTTTTCCGGGGCTATCGACATGAAGCAATGCAGCCATAGTCATTAACTGCTGCCCTTCGGTAATCTTAGTTAATGGACTTTCCCGCCATAAGGCAGAAAGCATCTTGTTGTGCGCTTTGGTTTTGCCCAGTGGTTCGTAATACAAATTTCTATAGCCTGCAGTAGCCACCTCACTGAGCATTTCAAACCCCACTTTGTTAAGGTATTCATCACCCTGTAGTAATTCGTTTATCCAGGTGGTAATACCCGGGGTGCTCTGCATATAATAAGGCGATAAACCTCGCATAAAGCCCATGTTTAAAATCGATAAGGAGGTTTTCACATAAAACTTCGCAGGGTCGCTTTGATTATAAAGCGTGCGTATGGACTGTTGAGCACTATATCGGCTTGATGATTCTCCCAGAAAGACAATATTTTCGTTGGCTATATCCGGGGAAAAAGCATGACTTATCTTATTGTTCCACTGCCACGGATGAACAGGTATAAAAATAAAATCCTGAGGATCCAGACCTCGTGAGCGTAATGTATTTTCAAATTCTAAAATCTTTTTGGGCCCCAATTCCTGCCCGAGTACTTCCTGATAGTTGAGTTGTTCGATACAAGCAAACTGCGCACGACTTTTATGACCGGCTATCCAGGTAATCCGGAAGGGCTGATCGGCCTCAGGAGCATATTTTTTGTATTCTTCGGCGCTGAATCCTAGGCGCCCGTTGTTAGCCACGAAGCAGGGATGGCCTTCCTTCATGGCATGCTCGATAGTTTGAAAATCTGCTGTCACCAGGTCATCCGAGCTAAGGTTATGATAACACTCCTTATAAGCCAGACTGTTAAGTGTACCTGTTATTTCTTCCATGTAGGTTGGCAGCATTTCATCCGGAATGCCAAGTGTCTCTTTTAGCTCAACGATAAATACCAAAGCATCTAAAGGTTGCTTTGTCTTACCATCCAGCTTTTTAATGCTCCGGACATCAATATGCCAGTGGTCCAAGGCACGCCTGGCAGCCCGGAACCGGTAAGTAACGCCAGGCTTATCTGTGGGCATAGTATATTTTGCCCAGCCATCACTTAGCGCCTGCACGGGCATAGGTCTTATGATAAGTTCATGAGCAAACTCACTGATCGCTTTGCGAATATGCGCCCTGTTTACCCTTTCCCAAATGGCCGCTTTTAAATGTCCGGGCTGTTTTCGTAAAGTGTCCATCTTCTATCAGGTCAGGGTTACTTCAAATTTTCTAAGGCGGCGAGATAATCAGCGCGTGTACACCAGGCAAGGCTAGCGGTTTTGCCAGGCAGTTTGATATTTCCCTGGTATTGAAATCCTGCCCGCCTGTTCAGGACATGAATTTTCTCATTCCTGACATCAGGCTCCACCACCACGCGGTCGGTGTGTGGGTGACTGAACATAAAGTCCATGACGGCAGAGAAGACATTCCATGTAAAATCCGGGATTCGTTTTTGGGCAGGAGCTACGAGAATATGCATGCCGTAATCACCGGGTTGCACCTCGTAAAACTGACCGATCATATCTTCCGAAGCTTTGTAGCGCTCCATCATAAAGATGGTGTTACCATTCAGCAGTCCAAGGTAAATCTCGTATTGATCCCGTGCCAGTAACTCTTTATGGGCTTGTTTCACCTGCTCCAGGGAAAACTCCTGCATACCCCAATAGACGGCATACGGTTGTATCACCCAGCCATGGATGGTGCGCATGTCATTCTCCAGGTCCAGCGGACGCAAACGGATTTCCCCTAAGCCAGGCACCTGCTTTGCAAAGGTAACGGCTGAATCAGTGTACAATCGAAGCATTACAATACAACTATTTCAGATGCCACTTTTTTAAAGGGAGCGATCGGGTTGCCCAGGCGGCCTGCGAACTGAAGCAGGGCAACCGGATCATCGAGATCGATCATTTGCTTATGGTTATTCAACTGCAAGCGGTTGAGACATGAGCGTTGAAAATCTTCTGCGAACAGATCGTATCGCTCAAACTTGTCTGTCAATTGAGGATATCTTCGTTGGTAGTTATGAATGTTCTCTGCCACGAGCTTCCAGAAATTCTCTTCCCCGTATCCGGCGTGCTCTTCCAGCAGGTGGGACATAAAGCGGAAGAAACCATCGAAAATGTCTGTAAATATCGAAAGCAGCTTAACATCTTCAGGTACGGACACGTACATTCTTTTCAACGGTCCGGGAAGCTCCACATCAGGGTTGAGAATAGCCGCTTCTTCGGTAATATCTTTCAATAATATACTGCGGGGTACATGATTTTCCATTACCATGATAATATTCTCCCCATGAGGCATAAACACTAAATCAAAGTGATAGAAGCAATGGACTATCGGGCTTAGATAAGCCTTGAGGTACTTTCGCAACCAATCATCTGTCGATAACCCGGAGGCCTTGATGATCTCGGGCAACAGCGCTTTTCCCTCATGATCGACATGGAGAAATGCAGCCATGGTCATAGGAGTCTGGGTTTCTTTTATAGCCCCCATCGGGCTTTCACGCCAAAGCGATGCGAGCATTTTATTGTAATCGTTATGCGGACCAAACTCTTCGAAGTACGGGTTTTCATAACTCACCGAAGCAATTTCACCGAGCATGCTAAAACCGGTTTCTTTGATGAAAGGATCATTGTAAAGAAGTCCCTCCAGCCAGACTGCCATTTTAGGTGCAGTGCCCAGATAATACAAAGGCAGCCCCCGCATAAAGCCCATGTTCAAGATGGAAAGCGCTGTTTTGGTATAGAATTTATGAGGGTTTGAAATGTTGAAAAGTGTCCTGATCGATTGCTGCGCAAGGTATTGGTCAGGCCCATAGCCCAGGCATACCAGCTTTCCTTTGGCAATCTCCGGGGCAAATATATGGGCCAGCTTGTTAAACCACTGCCACGGATGCATAGGAATAAAGTAATAGTCTTGCGGATCGAAACCTTTGTCACGGATCACCCCTTCAAAAGAACTAATGGTATCGGTGCCAAGCTCTTGTTGTAACAGGTTTTCGTACGGCAGTTTTTCAATGGCTGCATAGACAGTTTGATCCTTATGGCCAGCGAGCCATAACAGTGAGAACGAATTTCCTGCCTCAGGAGCATAAGACCGATAATCCCCGCTATCGAAACCAATACGGCCATTGTTAGCGACAAACCCGGGATGTCCTTCTGTCATGGATTGCTCGATAGTTTGGAAATCTGCATGCACAAGCTCCTCCGAAGCCGGATTGCCTTTGGTGAATTTAAAGACACTTCCCTGTAAGGTACTTATAACCTCTTCCAGGTAGGTAGCGAGTGTGGCAGCGTCTATGCCCAGTTGTTGTCTAAATTCTTTGATAAACAGTATGGCATCAGGGGTTTGCTCTTTATTGGTAACAACCTTCCTGATCGACCCGGGATCAATCCAGAGGTGCTGCATGGCCAAGGGCCTGGCATTGAACACATAGCTTATGCTTTCATCATCAGCAGTAACCTTGTAAGCATTCCAGCCGTTTTCCAGTTTTTCCAGGATGACAGGTTTAATGAGTAGCTCATGGCCGAATTCACAGAGGGCTTTTTTAATTAACAGTACATTGGCCTGGTCCCAGATGCCTGGCCGAAGGTGTACAACAGCTTGTTGTGGCGAAACTGTATTGTCAAGTGTATTCATAGCACTTCTTTTATTGAATTTTTGTAATGACTTAAATTGTTGATAGCGTTTCCTGTTAAGGAAAGCCAGTTGGGCGGTCTTGTGGGGCAATTCAACCACTTTATCCAGTTGGAAGCCAATGCGTTCACAGATGGCAAACATCTTTTTATTTCGAATGTCCGGCTCGACCAGGATCCTTTCTACAGCAGTATCCTCAAAGACGAAATCAGCAATGGTCTTGAACATATACCACGTAAAATTTCTGACCTTATTTTTACCCGGCGGTGCTACAATAACATGTATCCCACAGTCTGAATTTTGAGCCTCATAATAATCGCTGACCAAATCTTTTTGGGGATCGTATCGCTCCAACAGGAAAGCAGGTGCTCCGTTACACAGTCCTATAAAGACATTATAATGGTCAGGGGCATCGAGTCGCCTGTATTCTTCCTTGACATCCTCAAGGGTAAAGTCTTGCATACCCCAAAAAACTGCATAATCCTGCGTAACCCAGTCATGGATCATGGCTACATCATGCCCAAGATCGAGTGGTCTCAGGCTTACTTCGCCCAGGCCGGCGTAGTTTTTAGAGAATAGATGTTTAAATAAAGCTTTCATACGCCCCGGGTCTTTGGTAATTGTTTAATGCCTGTCTTCACATCATTACTAAAAAAGATACAGTAAGTACCCAACGAGACGATCACCCCTGACAGGGCTACATAAAAAGGGATTTGTAGTCCATGGTTATCCACCACATGCCCCACAGAAAAGGAGGCGATTAATACACCGAGGTTTTGAAAAAAGTGGACCTTACTATAATCAGTTGAGTAGGTTTCGGGCGTACTATGCTGAAAAAGCAGCATATCAAACCTGACATCAGCCTGGAAAATCGCCCACCCATAAATTATACGACCTATAATGACCAGTACGGGTACGGAAGAACCTTGCAACAACAAGCCTGCTATTCCCAAAAGTAGCGCTAGTATAATAGCGTTGGCTTTAATTGACACGCCCCATCTTTTATTCGCCCAAAGCGCCAAAAGGGCAACAAATCCCGGTATGGCATAAACAGCCCCTGAGATGAACTTGCTGTTATATATGGAGATGCTTTCCCAATACCTGGAGAAAAAAGGCCGGATCAGGAAGTCACTGAAAAAGAGCACAAGTGTGATAAGGCCTATTTTAATGATATAGTTTTTTGTGATCAGGCTGCTTGCTTCCGTACCGGAAGCTACGATGATTCTATTCGTATCAAATTGTTGATTCGAAAGCAGGTAGATACTGGTTCCCATAAGGACAAAATCACCGATGGCCATAATAAGAAAGGCGTACTCAACTGAAATAAAATCAACGGTAAGACCTCCAATGATGGCTCCCAGGATACTCCCCAGATGTACCACGACCGAAAGCAGCCCGATCGTATGACCGTGTTCTTTTTCAGAAATGATCTTGAGGATGTAGGGGTAAACCAGTAAATAGCTCCCCTTGAAGAGGATCATGATGAGCGAAGCTGTCCAGAAATTGACATAAGCGTCGGTTTGATAGCAGTAAAGCGCCAACAGGCCGGCAATCATCTGTGTGAAAACCAGGATATGAAGCTCGGCCACTTTTTTCGATACTTGTGCCCAGCATGGGAAAGAGATCATAATCATAAAGCAAATGGCTGCAAAATAATACCCCACATGGCGGGGATCTGTAATGCCAAAGCGCGCTTCAAAGAATTGTGGGTAGAAAGGGTGCAACAAATAATCGCTTACTACGGCAATCCATGTCATCCATATTAAAAATGATTTTAGCTTCATCAGGCTTCCACCTTTTCTTTGATGAAAATTTCCTCCTCGTCGGACACCTCAAACTGCTGGGCGGCGATCTTTCTTTCCAATGGGTAGTATTCTTCGCCGGTGATCTCCCGGATAATGGTTGCGTTACGATAGCATCCCATTCCGAGATCGGGGGTCACAAAACCATGGGTATGCAATTCGGCATTCTGGACAAATATTTCATGGCCCTTTGTGTCAATGCTATAGTTGCGGTCGACCTTATAGCGATTTTTGTGATCCCAGGCAATGCGGTCTGAAATGCCCCGGATAAAACCAGGAGTCTTGTAACCGTAACCTGTTGACAAGACAAGTGCTTCTGTCTTGTGCCGGTAATATTTATCCTGCTCTACCTGGTGAAGTTTAAGATTAAATTGGTCCTGATCATAATCTGCATCGACCAGTTCTGAATTGGTACGTAACTGTACTTCAATGTCATGGCTTAAGCGCTTCGCATAGATCATGTCAAAAATATCCGCAATCAGGCTCTGGTTAATGCCTTTGTAAAGGTGTTGCTGTTCTTTTAGCAATGCATCTCTTTTCGATGGCAGCAGGTTGTAGAAATAATCTACGTATTCCGGTGATGTCATCTCCAGTGTAAGCTTGCTGTAATCCAACGGAAAGAAACGCGGTGAACGTGTGATCCAATTGAGCTTATATCCGTAAGTGTCGATCTCTTTCAAGAGATCGTAAAAAATTTCTGCGGCACTTTGACCACTGCCTATTATAGTGATCGATCTTTTAGACTGCAACGCTTGCTTGTGATTGAGATAAACAGAAGAATGAATGGCCTTGTTTTTCAATGACTGGCAGCATTCGGGAACTATTGGACTCGTACCCGTACCCAATACAAGCTTCCTGGCCTTATAAATGAGAACTTCGCCCGATTTGATGTTCCTGGCTGTAACTATGTAGCATGCCTCCGGATCACTGTATTGTACCTGTGAGACTTCAATCCCAAAGTGTACATTCGGTAATTTTTCGATAGCCCATTGGCAATATTGGTTATATTCTTTTCTAAGCAAGAAAAAGCACTCGCGGATGTAAAAAGAATAAATGCTGCCCTTTTCCTTGATATAATTCAAAAAGCTGAAGGGGCTTGTGGGATCGGCCAGTGTGACCAGGTCTGCCATAAAAGGTACCTGAAGGGTGGTGTCCTGTAGCATCATCCCCGGATGCCAATCAAAATGTGCTTGTTTGTCGAGAAATATACCTTCCAACTTGTCTATAGGTGCAATAAGGCAGGCAAGGCTCAAATTGAACGGACCAATGCCCACAGCCAGAAAATCCAGTATTTTATTTGTATTTGACGGCATAGTGTCAGTATCTGTTAATAGCCTTGTATTCCAGGCCGGTTTCTTTTATCATTTTAAGGATGTTCATTACATCTTTTATGGTTGTGGCCGGATTGAGAAAAGTAAACTTCAAAAAAATACTTCCGTTTAACTTTGTACTGGCGATAGCCGCCTGCCCGGAGTTAAACAGTGTATTCTTTATGTATTTGTTGATCGCATTATGGACCTTTTCATGCGCAACCACAGGAGATTTGAAGCGAAAGACCATGGTACTCAGCTCAGGCTTATGCGCTACTTCAAAATGCGGATCGGCTTTCAGTGTTTCATAAACTTCGAGTGCAAGCAGGTGTACTTTTTCCAATGAGGCAGCCAATGCTTTTCTACCTGTAACCTTTAGTGTAAACCATAGCTTCAGCGCGTCAAACCTTCGGGTTGTTTGAATGGATTTCTCTAAGAGGTTGGGCTGATCTGCATTTTTACTATCTAACGGATTCAGATAGTCGGCGTAATGCGAAACATATCGAAAATGCTTTTGGTCTTTTAGCAGAAAAGCACTGGAACTGACCGGTTGAAACAAGGTCTTATGAAAGTCAATGGTCATGGAATCTGCCTGGTGGGCGGTATTTAGCAAATGCTTGTGCGTATCCGTCAGCACATAGCAACCGCCGTAAGCGCCATCCACATGTAACCACATATCATACTGTTGTGCAATAGGGGAAATATCGGCTAACGGGTCGAAGCTTCCGTAATCTGTTGTGCCCATCGTAGCAACTACTGCTATAGGAATATTCCCCGCTTCTTTTTCTTCTTTAATGGACCGGGCCAGTGCTTCAGGTTTTAATTTCATACGCTCATCCACCTTAACCGGCACCACCGAATGGTAGCCCATGCCAAGCAAGGCAGCATTCTTTTTAATGCTAAAGTGTGCTTTTTCAGAACAGAAGATCCTGAATTTGTTCACAACATCGGACCAACCATTTTCTTTAATGTTCAAGCTAAAATGTTCAAAAGCATAATGGTCCCGGGCCATAAGCTGGGCCATGAAATTAGACTGCGTACCACCACTTGTGAATACGCCATCGGCTTGTTCACCCAATTTCATTTCATGGCATATCCACCGGATCACTTCCTGCTCAATCAAAGTAGCAGACGTGCTTTGGTCCCATGTTTCTACAGCCGTATTGACGGCCGAGGCTATCAGGTCCCCCACTAAAGCGGCAATCGTCACCGGGCAGTTCAGATGAGCAACGTAGTCAGGATGATGAAATGAGATCGCATGATCCAGGTAAAGCATCTTAACCTGCTCAAGCGCATCATCGATGGTGAGTGGATACTCCCGGTCTACCTGAAGCAGGTCTTGTTTAGACTTTAGCATTTCGGGTTTTTCGCCGCTATAAAAGCGATCATTTTCCAAAAACCGGTTGATCTGGTTAACAGCCTTCCGAATGGCTTCACTATATGCATACTTTGATTGTGTTCCAAAGAAATGATGGGTTTCAGTTATCTGATTGACAGTTGACAGCATCGCTTATTTTAATTTGGTCTTAATAAATATTAGGCAAAAGTACAGTACGCCATGACCATCATTATGACGCTATTAGGAGAAAAAATGACGTGATTATTTGCCCCGGAACTAATACGCTGAGACTGAACAGAAAATAATTGCGTTTACCATCAACTTTAAAAAAAAACTTAAACAGCTTTGTAAAACCCCCGAAAAAACTTTTTCCAGTCAGAAAATAAATTGTAAAAACGGTTGTGGCTGAACAGATGGCTCAAAGAGAAGATGTTACCGGTTAAACTTCGAAGAAGGCATACAAAAAACAGAAGAAAATTCCAGGGATTATTGCTATTGATTTTGCTTTTCTCATACATTGACAACTTGCAAAATTATTGGCATGGCCAGGCAGTGCAAAAGGCAGGCCACCGAATTGCATATGCCTGTTTTGTCAATGGTAAGCGTATTCTATTTGGTCATAAATATGTGTTGCTATTCTACAACTCCAATGGCTGCCAATGTCTCTCCTGCATTCACAGGAGGCGTTCCCAACATATAAAGTATGATCCCACTGCTATCCGCATATACCTCTTCTATGGTTTTATTAAAAAAATCCGTGATATAGCCTATTTTCATCCCTTTCCGTACAAATGTACCACTTGTTTTTAAAGGATAGAATAAGCCTGTATGATCACTGATTATATAAAATCTTTCATCTATGAAGGCTATTCCTTTTGACAGAATAGGAGTTCCTTGAGTCATTTGCAGGTGATTCAATAAGCGCTCAATGCCTTCAACAATCTTTTCCACAAACCTTTCCTCAACCCTACCCAGTCTTCCGCATTCTATGTCTGCAGCCGGTATTCCTCTTTTGAAAGCCTGAGCAGAACAATAAAGGCTCGGCAACCCTTCTTTCATGTAATCCTTTTCGGTGGTTTTTAGGACAATTACATGATCAAACCCCAAACTCATGGCTATTTCCCTGCCCTTCGCTGAAATATCCGGTTTTTCATCATGTTGGTAATAGGCCACATAAGGCATTAAATCTTCGGGGGCGTCACCACTATGCATATCGACAAAATAATTACAACGAGGAATGACTTTTTCCGATATAAAATTTGCGATGCGTTCTGTGATTGTTCCATTCGGATTGCCTGGAAATGAGCGATTCAGGTTTTTTTTATCCAACGGATTTATATAAGGAGACCTGCCCAGAAAGCTTCCTACGTTGGCGGTTTGAATAAGAATCACCGTGCCTGTGAGCGCCTGGGGGTCAATTTTCTTTATTAGTTTCTGGGCGGCGAGAATGGGGGCATATTCGTACCCATGAACACCCGCTGTAATACCTAAAACGGCCCCGTTTTCTTTACCATGAAAAACAGTGATGGGAACAAAAGTTTGGGTTTGTCCATCTGAAATATTTATGGTAAAATGACTTTTTGTACCCGGTAATAGGGTTTTCCCATTAAATTCAAAAGGGGTTTGTCCATTGAGTCCGGACCAAAAAGCACAGCTAAGCAGTAAAATCAGTATTTTATTCATCTGTTGACAATTGAATGATACACTTCACCTGGCGCCCCGGATAAATTTAGGTCGGCAAACGCCTGGCTCATGCCGTATTTTTTAGTTAAGTTTATTGCCTGTGGCATGTATCAATGATTAATGTTACATGCCCCTCCACAAATGCAACAGTATTGCAAATATAACAGGAAGTTTTAAACGTAAAACATTTGCGTTTACAATTTTATAAGAAAAGTACATTTTCCGGATCGGCTTCTAATGATCGCTTTCTATGAATAAAAATCATAGGCCACTTCACCCATTCGATCAATTCATTGTTTTTGATTTCCCAGTCCCAGGGCACGAAAAACATGCCGATGTGATACATAATCAGCATGTCAAAAACGATTACCCTGATCCGGTCTATGTCATACCTTCTATCCATTTTTTAATGATAAAGATATTAAAGATCGGCATGCAGTTGCATCATGTTTGATGAAAAGTCAAAATTTCCGTGTCCACGCCTATTTACAGCTAACATACCAATACCTTTATACACATACATTTATTGAATTTTATGCTGTTTTCATTATATGAAATGGGATGAGACCTATTCCCCGGGATGGATTACTCTTTAAGAGACATCCTCATTGAAGGTTTTCAAATGACTGGTGAATTTCCACCCGACAGATTTTTGTTGGGTGGTCCATAGTTTGGTATACAAACCGTTTTGCTGCAGCAAGGCTTCGTGTTTCCCTGATTCTATGAGTCTTCCTTTGTCCAGCACCAGGATATTGTCAGCCTGTCGTATGGTGGCCAGTTTATGGGCGATCACAATCACGGTTTTATGTTTCACCAATTCGCTGATAGCATCCTGAATGTAGATCTCGTTCTCGGGGTCGAGCGAGGAAGTGGCCTCATCCAGCAAAACAATGGGGGCATCTTTCAGCAGCGCCCGCGCTATGCTGATCCGTTGTTTCTGTCCGCCGGAAAGTTTACTGCCTCCTTCTCCCACTTTGGTATTCAAACCTTTGGGTAACGTGTCTGCAAATTCCAATACCTGGGCTTTTTGGGCAACCTGATGTATTTTTTCCGCCCCGGCATGCGGATTCCCTATCCTGATGTTGT
Source organism: Agaribacillus sp. DX54 (assembly GCF_056858335.1). NCBI lineage: Bacteria > Pseudomonadati > Bacteroidota > Cytophagia > Cytophagales > Splendidivirgaceae > Agaribacillus > Agaribacillus sp. DX54. The sequence goes on along the minus strand of NZ_JBXEQE010000037.1, from coordinate 8,251 downwards.
TGTAAATGCTATCATCAAAAAGGTACACATCCTGAAACACCTCACTAATAAGGCCGTAAACAGTGGCGGGAGACATATCCTGTAAGCTGATTCCTCCTATGCTGATTTTTCCTTTCCGGATATCCCAAAAACGGGCCATGAGTGCGGTGATGGTTGTTTTGCCCGATCCGGACGGACCCACCAGGGCTGTCATGGTGTTGGCTGGTGCATAAAAACTAATGTCTGTCAGCACCTTTTTTTCATTTGTATAGCTGAAGTCTACGTTCTCAAAGCGGATATCGTAAGATTGAGGAGTCAGGTTTTTACCCACTTCCTGCTCTTTTGACTCAAGCACTTCAATTACTCTCCGCAGGCTCACATTCATGTAGCTTAGAATGGGGTATTCTACCATAAGTATTTTCATAGGTTCGTACAACCTGTAGCCAATAATCAGGAAAGCAATGAAAGTGGGAATGCCTAAGGTACCGTTGGTAAAATAGTACAGGGCCAGCCAGATCATCAGAATAAAAAATACTTCGAAAACAACTCCTGCCGAAAGAATAACAGGTCCGGGGATGGCTTCCACCCGTATGCTTTCCTTCCTTAGATCAACCAGGGCTTTGTCCAGAGACCGGAAGCGCTCACCCGTCATTCCGTAAGATTTAATGTAACGGATACCCTGTACGTATTCCAAAAACCTGGCACTGGTAGCATTGCGGGCACGGATGTGTTTTTTGCCGTATTTTTCTACCAACCACCTGCTGAAACGGATTAAGGGGATGGCTATCGACAGGGCCACAATGAGTGTGGTTGCCAAACGCCAATCTATGAAAAGGAGAAAAGCAGACAGGATAACCGTGCCAAAAAGGGCATTGGTGATGTTAGTGACGCTGTGCCCGAAAATGTTTTCAAAGTTGGCCACATCTTGTAATACGATGGATGCCAGGTCTTCGGGATCGCGTTTTTTGTAATAACCAAGTGAAAGTTTTTGGAGTTTATTGCCCAGCGCCAGCCTTATTTTACGGCCCATTTCATAAGTGGTCAGGTTAGAGCTAAGCATGGCTTTTTTTGCCACGTAAATTTGCCCCCTGAACAGTAATGCCAGGCTGCCAATCGTTATCCAGATCATTTGAATATCGGGCACTTCTTCAAAAAGCTCCCATAAGACCACCAACAAAATTCCGCTGGGTGCCGCTATGAACATGCCATGTACCCATTCCCAAAAGACGGCCCTGATCACGCCCGGTTTGTCGTATTGAAAGACATATAGTATGTTTCGAATCATCTTTTTAACAGTCTTGTAGCTTACGATGACCACCAGCTTCTTCAAATTGAATGGTGGGATTACGATGATGATACAATGGATAGTTTTTCAAAGTTACTTTAGTATATTTTAAATTCTTTCGCCCGGATATGCGCATGCCACATCTTTGCATATAGTTTGCTGTGAGCCAATAATTCCCGGTGCGTTTTTCCCGCTTTTACCCCGTTGGTTCCAAAGAGTATCACCTGATCCGCATCGGTAATGGTGCTTAGTCGGTGGGCAATAATAATTACAGTTTTGTTTTGAATGAGCCGGCTGAATGCCTGCTGGATGAGGTATTCGTTTTCAGGGTCGCTAAATGCGGTGGCTTCGTCCAGAATAAGGATAGGGGCATCTTTTAGAATTGCCCTGGCAAGTTGGATCCGTTGTTGTTCTCCCCCGCTCAGGTGCACGCCAAATTCTCCAAACCTTGTTTGATAACCCCGGGGCAGTTGGCTGATAAAGGAATGGCATTGGGCCGCCCGGGCGGCCTCTATGATTTCCAGCCCGGATTTATCCATCCCCATGCGAATGTTTTCATAGATTGTTTCCTGGAACATTAGGAAAAACCGACTTCTTTAAACCGGATATCGAAGTGTTGAAAGGATGGCCGGGTGGTTGATGAAGTTTGTTCTGTTTGTTGCAGAATTTCGTCCATCCGCTGTACACCCCGGTTGATCAGGGTAATCTGCATGCCCATGTTAGAGAGGGCAAATACAGGCTTGATGTAACCCACTCCTAAGATCAAAAACAGTAATAAGGTAGAAAGCGAGATATCATTTTGCAAATACAACCAGGTGCCTAACAAGAGAATGGGCAAGGTAGCATTACTGATAAAGCTCATAAACACAGCAAAGGGTGGCGAGCTATTCTTCATCCACAATTTAGCCATACCATCATACTCATTCACCGTTCCGCTGTACCGGTGAAAACTGTCGGCCGTTTGTCCGAAAATTTTCATGACAGGCATCGCTCGCACAAACTCTACGATGCCGCTGTTCATGTCCTCCTGCGCCTGATGGTACTTTTGCATCATTTCTTTGGTATCGGGTGAGCGGAAAACCAGAGGCATCCAGATTGCGAGCACCAGCAAGGGTACAAAGCTGACGGCCGCCAGGCGCCAGTCCACGTAAAAAAGGTAGAGAATGGTTACGACCGGCAGGGTAAATCCCTTTACAAAATCAGGTACCTGGTGAGCAATAAAGTATTCAATCCGCTCTATGTCATCACTTACAATTTTTTTCAATGCCCCGGACGGATAGGTACTGATGAAGCCGAGCGATAATTTCCCTAATTTGGCGGCTGTTTCTTTTCTGAGGGCGTACAAAATATGGAATGCCGCCACGTGCGAGGCCATTCCTGAGGCATAAAGCAAAGCATAGCTGCCTACCCCTGCTGCTATGGCCCATAGCAGGTATTGTTGTATCAAAACGGTATCTAGTGGTGGCTCAACGAGTTCTTTGATGATGTAATACACCAAAATATAGGGTACCAACGCCAGTCCTGCGTGCAGTATAGCCAGGCATCCGGATACAATGAGGTGGTATTTTCTCTTACCCGCTATTTGCAGCAGCCTTAATATTCCGTTTTTAGGTTTTTCTTCCATGCTATCATCCTTTTTGTCTTCCATACTTTCCAAAGGTTTTCGTACATTTCGTGCAAGGAAAGAATGGCTTCAGCACCTGGTGTTTTGTCAGATTTGCCTACTACATCCGGCTGAAGACCCACCCAACCAGGCCAATAACGGACCGACTCCTGCAACCACCGGCACCATTGGCTATCCATATTGGCAGTGTTTGCATAGTTTTGAGCACTGTTTTATTATATAAGATGGTCTATTTTGGTGGATAAAATCCATTTTTTTATTTAGAAATAGTCTAAATAGTTACCTTTACAATGATATGGCACAGGAATCATAATGTGACTACGCAAAATGTAGTTAAAACAACGCAAAACGGAATAAATGACAATCAGGCTTCCCCGGCCAATCCCTTGGTATTCGGTTTTGATGGGTCCATCATATTTACACCATTGTTATTGTCAAAATCGTCATAAGTCATCAAAAGCTTTTTCCCGTCTAACGTATCCGTTTGTTTTACAGGCCCAACCGGTGTTTCATTTCGTTTTTATCTTTCCTTTCCTGTACAGATCCAGGGCATTACGCAATAACCATTCAATGGTCTGAATCGGCAGGTCCTTGTTAGGATTAATTCTGAAAATCTTCATGCGTGTTCGTTTTCCTGTTTCTAATGCCGGATGGTCGAGGTATTTTCCTTCGACAAAAAGCATATAAGGCTGATCCGTTTTTTTATCGGTCCAAAGGTAACAGAACATCTTTTTTCTATAGCAGAAGCAGGGCATTCCCCACTTGCGCGTTTCAGTAACATCCCTATCCTGTCCAAGAATAATGCTCCTCAAAGCCAACAGGCAGCTCTTGTTGGGTTCTTCCTGGTCTTCATAGTATTGATCGACTTCTCGTATCATACTCTTGAAGTTATTTTACGGACACTAAAAAATCAACTTCAGCATCAACAGGATTTTAGGCCCTTTCATCGAATACTTCAAAGTCAGCCGTAAATGTCCTTTCCAAATCCATCTTCCATATCTTTGACCATGCATGCACAATCAATCCCCGGGTCGGGTCTCCTTTTGCGGTCATTTTGACGTAGTTTCCACCAGCCAATGATTTTCCAATCATACCTGCAGGGACTACACTCAGATTGTCAATTTTACAGCCTGGCACTGCCGTGTAGGCTTTTTTCTTCCACTTCTCTTGCTATGTCATCCCACAAATTGATTCTTTGAATCAATGCGGATTGAGCGACATTTAAGATATCATCCCATTTTTTATCATTATCTCCGCAAAGTTCTTGTATCATCTCAATGGATAAGGGGCCGTGTTCGTCGCCGTCCAATTCGATATGCCGTTCCAGATAATACTTTAGTTTAGGGAAGAGGGTTTTATCTCCTCCACTGGATTTGTTAATTATCTCGATAAACATATCGGGAATCAGGTCTTCCCTGCCGAAAGTAAAGGCAGCAGCAATTTTATGTTCCTCATTGGATTTGATGATGTCGAAGGTAAAACTTAAAAATGACTTTTCAGCCGGTTTTAGTTCAGCATTTTTTAATGCAGGTTCCAACGCATTTATATGATTTAATGAATGAATAAAGGTTAAAATTTTGGCGGTATCCGCCCCGATCTCTTGCATTGCTTCCAGGTACATTTCAAAATGGCTTTTCGGTATTCCATGCTCATTAACATCGCTCTCCTCACCGAGCACTATTTCGTTAATGAAACGTGCAATCTTTGGATTTCCTACGGGTTTCCATGGAATCGAAGTACATGTCAACCGGTTTTGAAGCGCCTTAAGCAATGACATAAAATCCCAAACCGCATAAACATGTTTTTCCATAAAAATGCGGATATCGTCCATTTCGGAAAGTAATTTGTATACGTTGTGATTCGTTAAATTAGCTCTGAGGCCTGAAAGTTCTCTTTCGATTAATGCGATCCTATCCATCCAATTTTAGTCTTTATGTGTTAAATACCCTTAAAACACATAATCGCCGTGTTTTGATTTATTTTTTGTTATTTTTTGCTTTTATACAATGTCGCATAAGAGATTTTGGCTCCATTTATACCACGAGAATCGATCATTTACTTACACAAATCCGTTAGATCGTCTCCATATGTACTTTTGGTCATTGGCCCAGGTTTTGCGCCGCCAATTCAGCTATGAATTGCACTAAGAATCTATTAGATTGGAATGCCTTTAACGAAAACAAGTCCTACTACATAATGCTTCACTAAAAGTGGGGCCATCATAACAGAAAAAACCTAATACGCTATAAACTGAATTGTTTTTTTATGAAAACAGAAATTATACTAACATACAATCCGGACAAAGATCATGTGATTTCACGCGTCCTGCCCTTGAGTAATGATGGTTTTGTGGTATTGACCCGCCAGTCCGATCATTGGAGTTTAAATATCCATCCCTTCTTGATTTGGCACAAGAGAAGACTGCGGTAATAACAGACAAAATAATCAGGCAAGGTGACACCTTACCTGGTACCACGGTAATGAAGGAAGAAATGGATAAAGGTGCCAACACTGATACCATAGAGCGAAAAAATAGTCAGCAAGGAAATTGCTTTTAAAGTATGCTATGGGAAAGTGTTTCTCTAATATCCACAAGACAAAAATTCATCACCTCAAAGATTGACAATATGAATCAGAACCCGGATGAAAAATACAAAGCAAAATGGGATAACAGGTATAAAGATCATGAATTTGCTTATGGGAAAGCCCCTAACAGTTTTTTTGAAGTATGGCTCAAAAAATTTGAACCGGGCGCCGTATTGATGCCGGCCGACGGAGAAGGGCGTAATGGTGTTTTTGCAGCACAACTTGGGTGGAATGTCACTTCTTTTGATTTGAGTACGGAGGGGCAATCAAAAGCATTACAACTTGCCAAAGAGCGTGGTGTCACGCTTCAGTATTTGGTTGGGGAACAAGCGCAACTGGGGCTTGAAAAGGAAAAATTCGATGCGATTGGGCTTATATATGCGCATGTTTCAGCAGAGAAAAAGTCGATTTTTCACAGGGAATTGAATAATTATCTCAGGCCGGGTGGAATAGTTATTTTCGAGGCATTCAGCAAAAAGCACCTGCATTTCAGGAACCTCGATCCGAAAGTCGGAGGGCCGGATGAGCTCGATATGTTGTTTTCGAAATCAGAAATAATGGCTGATTTTGAAAATTATGAAATATTAATGCTTGAAGAGGAGGAAATTATATTAAATGAAGGTAAGTATCACAATGGCAGGGGTTCGGTAATCAGATTTGTAGGAAGAAAAACTGCTATGATTTAATTCATTTCAATTCACCAGGCAAAATTAAGCGGGTTCACCCTCGTGGGAGTTATCCAGCCGGACACCCATCACCAGGATGTCATCTGTTTGTTTGGTGTCGCCTTTCCAGTCTTCAAAGGTCTCATGCAGAATCCTTTTTTGATCGGCCACAGGTTTGTGGTGAATGTCCAGGAGCAGGTTTTTGAACCGTTTTGTCATAAACTTGGCCCCTTCTTCTCCGCCAAACTGGTCCTGGTATCCGTCAGAAAACAAATAAATCATGGTGGGCTGGTCGATCTGTACAATGTGTTTTTTGAAAGTTTTCTTTACTTCACCGTTTTTCTTGTTTTTTCTCAACCCGCCTATTGGGTGGATATCTCCTTTGATTTGAAAAAGTTCATTATTTTGAATATAGACCAACGGGTTTTTTGCGCCGGAAAACTCGATCACGCCTTTTTCCCTTCTGTAAATGCATAAGGCCACATCCATGCCGTCTTTGTTTCCGGTGGCCTCTTGCTGCAGCGCTGTGTTGATGGTCTTGTCTAAAGTCATCAGGATTTGATCCGCATCGGCCTCGCCCTGGCTGATGATCTGATTGAGCGAATTCATGCCGATCATAGACATGAACGCCCCGGGAATTCCATGGCCCGTGCAGTCTACCGCCGCCATTACAACATCCGGATCATACCAGCTTTTAATTTCCGATATAAAATAAAAATCACCACTAACCGTATCGCGCGGCTTAAACAGAATGAATGAGTCGGGGATTAAGTGCTTGCGCAGGTCGCTGGTATGTAACACCGCCTCCTGAATTCGCTTGGCATAATTGATGCTGCCGTTGATCTTCTGATTTTGGCGGTTAATCTCCTTATTGGCTTCAACCTTTTTGCGATAGCTTATCACTATCACAAAAACCAGGGCGCCTGCCAGTAAAAGTGCTATGATAATAAAATTTCTTACCAGGGCAGCATGCCGCAACTGCGCCTCTTGTTGTTTGATTTGCATGTCGGAGATGGCCTTGTCCTTGTTCAGCAGGTCAATCTGCAACTGTTGATTTTTGCTGATTTGCCGGGCCTCGTCGAGCGAGTCTTCCTTGCGCTGCAAAAGTCCTTCCGTTTGTTGCAGTGAATATTTGACAGCCAGTAAATTGTCTTCAACCCTTCTAAAATCCTGTGATTGCCTGTTGAGCCTGGATTTAACCTGGTCGATCTCGGCATCTGCCTTTTCCACTTTTTCGGCCAGGGCTTTCAATTCCTCACCACTTTTCTGCTGGCTCATTTTCTGGTCCATAATCTTATCGATCATGGCAGTGTACTCCACCGCCTTATGGTTATTGCCCAGTTTTTCATGGTATTTGGCTAATAGCTCATAGCAGGTGATTTCCAGTTCCTCATCACCTAGCTGAATAGCCAGCGCCAGCGCCTCCTCCAGCGGGGCAATAGACCGTTTGTGACGGCTCAGCGAAGCATAGCTCACCGCTACATCTACCAGTCCGGCGCCGATAAATTCGTTTTTGCCGATGGCCCTGGCCGCTTTCAGGGCTTTTTGAAAATTGTTAAGGGCTTTGGAATGATTTCCCTGGTTCAAATAAGCCACCCCCAGCCGCTGGTAGGACAGATATACCAACATAGGCTCCTCCCCTTTGTTGCCATAACTTACGGCCTGGGAAAAAAACTTTATCGCATTGTCACGATCACCTTTGCCGTCAAAAGCTTTGGCAAGCTCGTAGCTTAAATTAGGAGGCTTTGCCATAATTCTCGTTATTCAGCGCCGTATCGAGCTGCTTCCGGAATTCCTGCACTTTCATCTCCTGTCCCTGCGAGACAACAGACACAGCTAACATAAAACATAAAAAACAGAGATGTGAGGTGTTAAAAAAGTTTCCCATAAATTCGTCAACCCGGAAAAAATAAAGTGATTCAGGTAAAATCTAAATTTAGGAAAGTTGGGGCAGGGAGTAATTTCTAATGTAATTGAAATATTTCATATGTGCGTTCTGGGGGGTTTGTTGCCATAAAGTCCTTACCCAGTCATAGTATGACTCAAATCTGCCCCTCTCGTAAAATCATTTCAAGTGCCAAAAATAGCAAATACTAAAAGCATCATTTTAAC
>NZ_JBXEQE010000036.1:0-64144 GCF_056858335.1 Agaribacillus sp. DX54 | reverse complement strand
GAATAGAGGATTACATCAATAGAAATACTCAAAGTCAGGTTCCTTTTAAAAATTGGTTGTCAATTGTTAAGTATGCAAATTGGAATAAACCTGAGGATATTCTTGCCACCTTCAACAGTGCTGATATTTTAGGAAATGGAATCAATAGAGTGGTGTTTAATATTGGAGGCAACAATTACAGGATGATATGTAAATACTGTTTTGGTAAGAATAGAGTGCATCTATTTATTAACTGGATGGGGACCCATTCAGAGTACACAAAATTATGTAAAAATAGGGAGCAATATATTATCAATGCTTACTGAACCGTAAAATGAAAATTGAAAGGATGAAAACATTAAAATATACCATCATTAAATCCAAAAAACAATACAATGAGTATTGCAATATCCTGGAAGAGCTAATAGCCCAGAATAAAGAAGCTTTAACCGATGAAATAGAATTGCTTAACTTATTAATTGAAAAATGGGATAAAGAGCACAGCACGTTTGATGATCTTAACCCCGTTGAGTTAATCAAGGCTATGATGGAAGAAAATAATATGAAACCAAAAGATCTTGTAAAAGTATTAGGTTTATCGAAAGGAACTGTCTCGAAAATATTAAACTACCATAAGGGACTTTCCAAAGAAACCATTCGCAAACTCTCAGATTATTTCAAAGTGTCTCAGAAGGCATTTAATCGTCCATATAAATTAGTTAATGAAGTGAACAGACATTTCCACGATGCAAGCCTGATGAACACAAAAAAGGATTTGGGAGATGTTGTCACAGTTTAGCTTTTGAACAGGTTGCACAACACTCGCTTTTAGCCATAAAGAGACCTTAGAAGTGATTAAAGTAGGATAATAAAAAAGGCCTTAACCGAATTTTGATTATTCGTCCTTAAGGCTGTCTACCGGATTCATCAATGCAGCACTCACAGCATGCCAGCTAACCGTTAACAAAGCAACCACAACGGCTGCCAAACCGGCCAATAAATAGGCCTCGCTTCTAATTAATTATTTCTTGTCATAATGGGCTTACAGGGCTTTTTGAGGGTTTTTAAAGGTTAGATATTGAAATAAAAACCCCAAAAACGTACTACATATAGCATTTTTTGGGGTTTAGTGTTAGATTGTAGTTGAGAAAAATAACAATCCAAACCCCAATCTACTATGCAACAAACACTTTTCCAAGTTGAGCAGTTTGATCATCCAAAATTGCACTTATTCAAGCAGACCGCTTTGGGCCAAATCCATCAGACCATTCCTTGGGAAGCGCTTTCAAGTTGCCTTCCACGGATAGATAAATCCAAAACAGGCCCAAAGCCCTGGTTTACCAATCAGGGGATGTTGGCGCTCATGTTTTTAAAACACTTACTGGATACCAGCGATGAAAAGCTAATTGAGCGTTTTAATACGGACTGGTCCCTTCAATTATTCTGTGGTAAACTGTTATCAGAGACCGAAAAGGTCAGAGACACCGCCATTTTATCCAAGGTACGCGGTTATGTAGCCGACCAGGCTGACTGGCAGCAACTTCAAGGGGTTTTACTTTCCCATTGGAAGGATGATATGGATTTAACTTCCTTGTTGTTGATGGATGCGACCGTTTACGAGTCTTATATAAGATTTCCTACCGATGTAAAATTACTTTGGGAGAGTTGTATTTGGGGCTACCAGCATATACTGTTCAAAAGCTGCAAGCTATTGAAGATCAAAAGACCCAGGAACAAATTCATTGACCAGAAACGTAAGCAACAGACTTATTTTAAACTGCGCAAGAAGTCTTACAAAAAAGGAAGGAAACGTCACACCTCCTTACTTTACCTGTTAAGGAAAGGCCTGGATCAACTGCAGCAAGTCCTTGACGACCATCCCAACTTAACGCTGACCCATTTACAAGGTCATTACCTTCGCACCATCAAAAAGGTGCTTATGCAGCAACAAAAACTAGCCCTTGATCCAAAGGCCAAAATTGCCGACCGGATCGTTTCTTTACACAAACCCTATATCAGAACCATCAAAACAGGTAAAGAAAACAAGCCCAATGAATGGGGCATGAAAGCGCATATGCTCCAATGCGATGGGGTGAGCTGGTTTGATTGTATGCAATTCAATCCCTTCAATGAATGTAAGCGGCTGAAAATCACTGTTGCTAAACACAAACAAGCTTTTGGTCACTGTCATCAACTAGCAGCTGATCGAATTTATGCGACCAACGAAAACCGCAGGTATTTAAGCGAAAAACAAATCTTTCACGGGTTCGTAACAAAAGGCCGCCAGCCAAAAGATCACAACAAAAACAAAGCCATTGATGTATTGAAGTCACAAATCAATAAAGTGCGATCTACTCACCTGGAAGGTGCATTTGGCAATCACAAAAATCATTATGGCCTTAGAAAAGTCAAGGCCCTAAGAGAAGCAACCGAGAAAACCTGGGTGTTTTTTGGTGTCATGGCTGCCAATGCAGTGTTATTGACCAAACGCAGGCGCAAACCCCCATCCGAAGCGTCGCTCAAAAAAGCAGCTTAGCTAAACTACGATAATTGTACTGCTGAATCAAAGCAAAGACAGGATAGGTACGTCATGTCCTGAAATTTAGCCATTCAGTGCACCCGTATCAACATTAAAATTGTACTATGCTAATAATAAAACAAGACTATCATTTCAAAATATTGTTCAAATTACCAAACCCCAACTCATTAGATGCCAATAAGACTAATGAATAACCTAATTAGAAGGGAGGCCTAAGTAATTTTTAAATTGTTGAATATCAAACACTTATGAATTAGTTATTTTTGTTAGATGTTTGGTCAATTGTCTGACCTAGGGGAACTTTGTGGTGAACCATTTTTCACCACGGAGGCACCAAGACACAAAGAGACACAGAGCTTTGCACCGATAAAATAAAGATACATTGTTAAGTTGCGCAACAGCCACGAGACGCTTGCGCTATCCAATGGACTTAATGATGAGAGGATGAGATGATTTCATCATCGCTGGCCCTGGCCCAAGGGTGTATACCATAAAATAATTGTCAATTGTCAACTTTCCATTGCCAATTGCCCCTCTATGGCGATTAAATTCGGTGGCGTTTACACCAAATTTTATGGTGACCACTCGGTGTGGAAGATACCTTCCCGATCTATTCTTTCATAAGTGTGAGCGCCAAAGTAATCGCGTTGGGCCTGTACGAGATTGAGTGGCAGGGTTTCACTTTTGTAGGCATCAAAATAAGATAACGAGGCACCCAAGGCAGAAACCGGGATGGCTTTGTCGATGGCAAGCTTCAATACGTTTCTTAAACCTCCCTGGGATTGGTCCAGCATTCCGGAAAATTCTTCGTCCAGCAACAGGTTTTTCAAATCAGGCTTTTTATCGAAGGCGGTTCTGATATTTTCCAGCAAAGCGGCGCGGATGATGCATCCCCCCCTCCAGATACGCGCCACCGATTCGATACTTAGTTGATAGCTGTATTCTATCGAAGCCGCTGATAGTTGGGCCAGGCCCTGGGCATAGGTGACGATAAAGGCAGTGTATAGGGCATCTTCCAGCATGGTCACCCAATCTTCGCGGACAGTTGATACAGCGTTGCTTTGATTAAACATTTTGCTGGCTTTCACTCTTTCATCTTTCAGGGCCGAGATTCCCCTCATGGTCACCGCGGCATCAATAGTCGGTACAGGAATTCCCAGGTCCATAGCGTTTTGTGAGGTCCATTTTCCTGTCCCTTTTTGCCTGGCTTTATCCAGAATCATGTCTATCAGATCCTCACCGGTGAAAGAATCCTTTTGAGTGAAAATGGCAGCGGTGATTTCTACAAGAAAAGATTTCAGCTTTCCCTCATTCCAGGCCGCAAAGATCTGCCCAATGGCATCATTTTTTAGTCCCAGCCCCTTTTTCATCACATCATATATTTCAGCAATTAGCTGCATCAAGCCGTATTCGATACCATTATGAACCATTTTGGCATAGTTGCCGGCGGAAGTATCACCCATGTATGCCACACAGGGCTCCTCATTTATTCTGGCTGCGACCGCTTTGAAAACCGGCTCGATAATCTGATATGCCTCCTTTGAACCCCCTGGCATAATACTTGGCCCGAACCGGGCACCCTCGGCTCCGCCTGAAACCCCTGTGCCTAAAAAGTGAATGCCTTTTGCATGCAGATATTCGCTCCGGCGGTTGGTATCCTGATAAAATGAATTACCGCCGTCAATGATCAGGTCCCGTTTTTCAAGCAACGGTAAAAGGTCTTCGATGACCACATCTACAATTTTTCCAGCCGGCACTAACAACATGATTTTTCTTGGGGATGCTAATGCTTTCACGAAGACTTCCCTGGAAACAGTCCCTTTTATGGATTTACCTTCCGCTTCGGCTTCCAGAGCATCTACTTTTTTCTGGTCAGTGTCTAACCCAATAGCCCCGTAACCGTGGTCTGCTACGTTCAAAATAAAATTTCTGCCCATTACTCCCAGCCCTACCATGCCAAAATCAAAATTTTCTTTCATGTTAATACCTATTTTAAAAGTTTACCATAATAGCTGCCGGCCAGTTAGCACCATTTTCAAGCTTTACATCAATCCGATTTATCCTAAAAAACAGGCCAGATGCGGCAGCCCGACACAGGTCTTTAAATTAGATGAAATCAAATCTATCCCGTTTAAACACTGTCTAAATAATCGATTGTAAAATAAAAAAATTAAAATTCATTACGTAACTTTTGCCGCCCTATGATATTTTTAGGTCTATGGACAGGAGAAAGATATTAGTCTTAGGTATTGGCAATGCGCAACTTGATCTCATAAAATGGAGCAAAGAATATGGGCTCGAAGTGCATGCCTGCAGTTACTTAAAATCCGGCAAAGGGGAGCAATATGTGGATTACTTTGAATTAATTGATATAAAAGATGCGGACAGGGTACTCCAATATGTGAAGGCCAATAACATTGATCTGATTTATTCCATCGGTTCGGATGTGGCTATGCCGACGATAGCATTCGTTGCCGAGGAACAGGGGCTTTTTAGTTTTATCAGTCAAAAAACTGCCAATGTTTGTCAGAATAAAGCCATACTCAGGGAATCACTCGGATCAGATTTCAGCTATAACATACCGTTCCGTAAAGGAAAGCATCTGACCGAACTGGAATCATGGGATACCTACCCCGCCATGATAAAGCCCGTCGACAGCCAGGGTCAGCGAGGCATTTATCAAGTGGGATCATTTGATGAGGTGAAAGCCAATTTTCAAAAATCAATGGAATTTTCTTCGAGCCATGAGGTGATTATTGAAAAATATCTGGAAGGTGACGAAATCTCTATCAATGCTTATATCGTTAATAAAGAGATAACGTTTTTCTACCTGTCAGACAGGATTAGTCATAAAGAATATCCCGGAGGAATTATCAAGGAGCACCTGTATCCATCAAAATACGCGTACATGGAAGAATCTTTGAAAACACTGGTATCAAAAACCGTTGACAAACTGGATATTTCCAATGGGCCAGTATATTTTCAGATAAGCATTTACCGTGAGACACCTTATATCATAGAAGTTACTCCCCGGTTTGATGGTTGCCACATATGGAGGTTAATCAAGATGACCAAAGGCATTGACCTGCTGGAAATAACCATGCCCCATTTGCTAACACGACATGTCGATCCTTCAAGCTTCACGGCGGTAAAGGGTACAAATGGCCAGGCCTTCATACTCAGGTTTTTGTCGCAGCCACCCTTAAGTACCGTAGACTATTCAGACAGTAAACCGGTATCCGGCCACCTGTACCAGGAGTTTTATTACACGGAGGGCAAAACCGTTCCAACAATGAACGGTTTTATAGAAAAGACCGGTTACTATATTGACTTTGCAGAAAGGTGAAGTCTGAAAAACGGCCATAACTAACAACCTGTAAAATGAAAAAAACTGATCCCCACATTATCGTGATCTTTGGAGCATCCGGAGATTTAACGGTAAGAAAGTTAATACCGGCCTTGTTCAATTTGCACTGCCGTGGATTTTTGCCTTCTTGTTTTGCGGTATTGGGCCTGGGCAGAACGCAGTACACCAATGATTCTTACCGGAAAAAGGTGGTGGATGATAATCCTCATTTAATGAAAAATGAAAAAGCCAGTCATGATAATATGGCGGGTTTTGCCCGGCACATTTACTATCAGGCTATGGACTCTCAGAAAGACAGTGACTATGCGATTTTAAAAGAAAGACTTGCGGCGACTAATGAGAAATGTGCCACACAGGAAAATTATCTTTTTTATTTATCCACGCCTCCGAGCCTTTACCAGCCCATTGCAGATAACCTGGCAAAAGTGGCTTTAAACAAGGAGGAAAAAGGATGGAAGCGGCTGATTGTTGAAAAACCTTTTGGTTATGACTTAGAATCGGCCATGGGATTAAATCGTGATTTGTTGTCCTCTTTTACGGAAAACCAGGTTTACCGTATCGACCATTACCTTGGCAAAGAAACAGTGCAAAATGTTTTGGTCACGCGCTTTGCCAACAGCACTTTTGAGCCTATATGGAATCGCAACTACATTCATCACGTTGAAATAACAGCTGCCGAAAGCGTTGGTGTGGAGAAAAGAGGGGGGTATTACGATAGTTCGGGGGCGCTAAGAGATATGGTGCAAAATCATTTGCTTCAGCTTGTCGCGTTGGTAGCCATGGAACCCCCGAACCAATCCAGTGCTGCTGCTATCAGGGATGAAAAGCTGAAGCTGTTTCAATCCCTGCGTCCGTTAACTTTTGACGATATCAGAAAAAATGTCATAAGGGGGCAGTATGTGGGTTCAAGGATCAATGGAACGTTTTTTCCGGGATACCGGGAAGAAGAAGGTGTGGATCCGCAGTCGAAAACCGAAACCTATGCCGCATTAAAATTTTTCATTGATAACTGGCGATGGGCCGATGTCCCATTTTATATTAGAACCGGAAAAAAACTTCCCACCAGAGTTACAGAAATAGTGGTGCATTTTAAACCCACCCACCATCGTTTATTCACTTTCACCAATGACCATATAAACTCAGGAAATACCCTGGTAATACGAATTCAACCCAACGAAGGCATTCTGCTGAAATTCGGAGTTAAAATTCCTGGCGAGGGATTCCGTGTAACCAATACCAATATGGATTTTCATTATGATAAATTAAACGACTCCTATCTGCCCGATGCTTATGAACGGCTGCTGCTGGACTGCATACTGGGAGATGCGACACTTTATTCACGCGGAGATTCGGTGGAGGCCGCCTGGGCCTTTGTCGATCCAATTTTAAAGGCCTGGCAGGAGTCAGATGGTATAAAGATTTTTGGATATCCTGTTGGGACCTGGGGCCCAGAGCATGCCGATCAATTGATTGAAGGAGAAAACTTTACCTGGCGCTATCCCTGCAAGAACCTGGTTGGTGACGGGGCTTATTGTGAATTATAACGACATGAAACCGGTGCCTGAAATACTGATTTTTGATGACCCATACTCCCTGGCAGCAGGCTTTGCTGAGTGGTTTCATGATTTTACAAGTGAAAAATCTATCGTCAATGTGGCTTTGTCGGGAGGAAGTACCCCAAAGTTGTTTTTCGAGATCCTCAGCAAGCAATACAGCCACAAGATCGACTGGTCTAAAATACATTTCTTTTGGGGAGACGAGCGGTGTGTGCCCCCGGATCATGAGGAGAGTAACTTTCTCATGACCCGTCAGAACTTGTTGGATAGGGTCAACATACCAGCACACCATATTTATAGAATACATGGAGAATCACCCCCGAAAGCCGAGGCGGAGCGATATGGTGATTTGATGAAGCATTTGTTGCCGCAAACCGGAAATTTTCCGGCATTTGATCTGGTCATTTTGGGTTTAGGTACCGACGGGCACACGGCTTCCATATTTCCAGGACAAATGCATTTATTGAAAAGTGATCGATTTTGCGAGGTGGCCAGGCATCCCGAAAGCGGCCAGCAAAGAATCACCCTAACGGGTACTGTTATCAACAATGCCACTAACATTTGTTTCCTGGTAGCTGGCGATGGAAAATCGGAGGTCGTGGCGGAGATTTTGAATAATACAGGGAATTGGGAAAAGTATCCTGCCGCCTATGTACAGCCAAATGCCGGAGTACCTGGGTCACTTCGCTGGTTTTTGGATCGCACTGCTGCCGGAGGCCTACGTGAGTAGTATCTTAACCAGTCCCCGGCAGCCAACAAAATCAGGCATTTGTGAAATCATGCTATCAGTATAATCCTAAAAAGATTTAAGTTATGAAAAGAAGGACAGCACTTAAACAACTCGCCGGGTTGGGAGCTATTGGATTGCGCTTTAGTCATCCACTAAATTTTAACGATACCATTAAAACGCGGAAAATTCCAACCAGTGGAGAAGAGCTTCCTATGGTAGGATTGGGAACCTGGCGAACTTTTGATGTAGGCAGTTCTGCAGCAGAGCGTGCGCCTCTAGTAAATGTGCTAAAGACACTGACAGGTCGAGGTGGCAGCGTGGTTGACTCTTCGCCCATGTATGGCCGGTCTGAAGGAGTGGTTGGTGATTTGGCATCGCAGCTAGGGATTGTCTCAAAGTTATTTATGGCCACCAAGGTCTGGACCAGCGGTAAGCAGGCTGGTATCAAACAAATGGAAACATTTATGCGCCGTATGAAAAAATCGCGGATGGACCTGATGCAGATTCATAACCTTGTGGATTGGCAAACCCATATGCAGACATTAAGGGACTGGAGAGAACAGGGTAAAATCAGATACATTGGCATTACCCATTATATGGAAAGCGCCTATGACAACATGGAAAGGATCATGAAAAACTACCCCATAGATTTCATCCAGTTAAATTATTCCATTATTAGCCGTACTGCCGAAAAAAGCATCCTACCACTGGCTAAGGATAGCGGTATAGCCGTCTTGATTAACCGGCCCTATGAAGGTGGCTCCCTTTTTGGCAAAATCAAAGGCAATACCCTGCCTGAGTGGGTCAGTGACTTTGACTGTCAAAGCTGGGGACAGTTTTTTCTGAAATTTATCTTGTCCAACCATGCGGTGACCTGCGTTATTCCCGGCACCTCCAAGCCTCACCATATGGCCGACAACCTCGGGGCGGGCATGGGAACTCTTCCCAATCAAGTGATGAGAGAAAAGATGGCTGGATATGTTGAAAACCTCTAGGTTCCTGCCTACGCAATTTTACTTTGCTTCAATAGATTAAGGCAGAATTGGTCGTCAGCTAATTTTATATTATTTGTAGGCAAAGAACTCCCACCATTCATCGAGTCTATTAAATGTTGTGACAATATTAATAAACATTTATATATTTAGACATGGCGTTATACACGTTGGACGAAGCAATACAAATTCTTTTTGGTGATAGGGAATACTACCCCTCACCTTCCAAGTCTGATCGGATTAAAATGAAAAATTTTAAGATTAGATTTAAAAACGATACTCTAAACATTGACACAAAGATCAACCTTATCAGACCGTATGGTGGGAAAGTTAACAATAACATTACGGTTGAGTTTTAATGCGTAAAATCTTTTTAACATGCCAGCAAAACATATTTTTCTTTTAACTCATTCATTAGAAATTTCTAATGCCTGGTAAAGTTTAATTTTGATGAAAGCTTTTACCACGCCTGTGTTAAATCTTTTTTGATTCTTTTAATCCCCCGGACTGTTCCGCTAATTTAAAATAACTTGTTTCGCTCATAAATTTTCTATATTTACCGGATGTCCAAGATTTATGCATTAGATGAGGCGATTAATAGGATATTCGATGACAGGGATTATTATCTGTCTTTGAATGAAATTGATCGGGCGAAAATGAGAGTTTATAAACAGCGATTCTTGAGTAAGGCTTTAAGTTTGGATGGCAAAATATCTTTGGTTAAAAAATATGGGGCGGAAGTGACTGTTGATATCCGGGTAAAGTTCAAATAATTTTTTTCGAAAAATGAAACAAATTGTTACAAAATTAGTATGTTCAATTAATAAAACACGAAGCTAAATTTTTTTAACTGAAAATGAAACATTTTGTTTCATCAGAACTATTTTTTTACTTAAATAAAAACAAAATGAAAACTTACAAAATTACAGTTTACTTTAACGATGCGTTGCTGTTTACCACCGATGGTAACAACATCAACAACAAAAAAACCTTGAACCAGGTCATGGATATTTAAAAGGAAATTTTTCCTTTTAAGGATGGATTTGATTACCAGGTAATTGAACACAAGTTTCGGGAAAGAAATTTGACTTTATCATTTGTTTTACCAGAATAATTCTTAAGTTTCGGAACCTGAATTAAGCTAAGCTTCATTTGCGAAAATGAAGCAGCATAAGACAACAGTAAGAGCGAAAGAAGTTTTTGTAATCTTCAAACCTATCCCCCTTTAATTTTTTTGTGTAGTAGAGTGACCGGAGTTATGCTAATTTTTTTAAAAAAGTCATCCAATTAAACAACTAAAAAAAATTGCCGACGTTAAAGATAGTGAGAGGTATAAAGATTGATTGTTATTATGGCGATCACCCTCCGCCCCATGTTCACGCCATTTATGGTGAATTTGAGGCTTTGATTGAAATTGATTATTTGTCAATATATGGAGGATATTTGCCTTGCAGACAGGAAAAAATAGCGATCAGCTTTGTTAAAGAAAACCAGGAAAAACTGTTGACTATTTTTAACAAAATGAACCCCAGAAAATATAGAAAATGAGACGCATACCAAGAATATTAAAAATAATTGAAGTCAGGTTTCCAAACATCACCTGCGCCTTTAATACTTCAGAATACAGACGTATTAATATGGTTTTACTTTTTGAAAAAATTGGAATTCAGGAAGATGATTTTGGGTATCAGATCATAAAAAACAGGGAGCTATTCAATGCAGTTTCTCTGGAGAATAACTCACTTGCCTGGAAAGATTTAAAGGATGTTGTAAAGCTTTCAGAAAATGAACAATTCGAAACATTCTTTCATCTGGATCCCGTGGTAATATACAATAGCAGTGTTGTGGATCAAAAATTTTCATCCGGATTTAACCTTGGCAAAAAGATAAAAAGTATAAGAAAACGATCCAGACTCACCCAAGAGACCGTGGCAGAAAATATAGGCTCCAATAAACAATACATTTCAAAAATCGAAAATAATAAGGCAGATCTGGAATTTAGAACACTTAGGAAGATTTTCGAATTAGGCCTTAATAAAAATGTTTTTGTTTCACACTATGAAAAAGATAATTTCCTTAAAGATCATTCCAATTCTATTCTATCTTTTGAATTTATAGATTGGGCCATTGCGAATAAACATGAATTAACATTGATTGAAGGGATAGATGAAAAAGTCCGGAAATATTTAGAGGAGGCAAACATTAAAACAACCCTGGATTTAGCAAAAGTTGAATTTCCGGTGTTGTTTAGCATTCTGACCACTACGAAGTCTATCGGTTTTTTTTATCATCCTGAATTGTGGCCAATTCAGGCTAAATTCATGGCTTCAGGAGATTGGCTGAACCTGATTCATCTTCAACGAACGATCAACTCAGGAAGTAACGGTAAAAGGAGGTGCTCCAAGATTGAAGAATTTGCCAAAAAAGAGATAGACCAGAACATCTTCGAGGTGGATTAAATTGGAGCGTCATTGCCATAGATTTAAAGGTTTTTACTAAACCCGGGCGTCAATCCTCTTTTCCACGGCGCCAAATGTTTTCTTCAATGCTCTCCTTAATAACTGCATCTCCGAAGGTTTTGCCTATAGGTATTTTATCTTTGTCGAGGTTACCATTGCGTTATAATTCAGAAACCTTACTGATGATGAAACCTCCGGAAATTCATTGGCCAAAGCTGGCGCAGTGGCGTTGTAAATGTGCGTAGTATGAGTGATTAGAGCGTCAGTTTGTGTTTTTTCAGTAATCCTGAGAATGTTTTCCATCCCGGTGTGAAACCGGTCATACGATAATTCCTCTTTTAAATACAGCCATATAATTACACAACATACCATGCCGAGGGCCAACCCGAATATGTTAATAAATGCATGGAATTTATGCCTGTTTAAATTACGGATGGCGATTTTTAAATGGTTTTTGAGCATTACAAAGCCTTTTTCGAAAAGGTGTGGATAAATTTTTTCTAAATAAAATCTGATAGACCAACGGTTTAAAAAAGTAGATGATCAGATAGTCTTAAAAATAATAGTATTTATATAAGTACTTATATAAATTTATTATATTTATATACCGTTTGGCAGCCAGACCTGATCATTCTGCCAGCGGGCCGGGAGATTTGTAAAGGAACCAAAAAAGTATAGCGTTATGATTGAAATGATTAATAACAAAGAGAAAATCATCCATTATTTGCATAATAACAATATCAGTTTTTGGAAATTGGATCATCCCCCTGCGGCGAGTGCAGAGGATTATCATCGTACACTTGGCACAAGATATGAACAGCAGGCGAAGGCTTTATTATTAAGATACAGAAGCCATGGGCAAAAGGGTTTTGCTGTAGTGACTATACAGGCACAGAAAAAAGCCGACCTCGCTCTATTGGCCGGAAAAATCGGAGCCAGTACCATTAGACTTGCCACGCTGGTACAACTCAAAGAAGTCACCGGCTGCAGTTTCGGAGAGCTGCCACCGATCGGAGGACTTTTTGGCTTACAATTATTGATGGATAAGGACTTGTTATCACAAGATATGATTTATTTTAATGCAGGGGATCTTTCGTTTTCCGTTGCAATGGCCCCCGGAGCTTTGCAAAGGTTAGAAAAACCCCTATTATTTTAATCCTGAATATACTTCTATGCAAGACTTTTATGAAGAGGTGGGCAAACTGGCCCTAGGTAGCCGGTTGCGCAGGTTAAGTGAAAACATGTTGTCACAGGCAAAAGAAATTTACAAAGATTATGGCGTTACCCTCGAACCGAGGTGGTTTCCGGTATTTTATTTATTATCTCATGAAAGCGGTTTGACCATCACTGAGGTGGCGGTAAAAATTAATCACTCCCATGCTTCGGTGAGTCAAATTGTTAAGGAAATGAAAAACAGGGGACTCATCACTATTAGTAAAGATCAAATGGATGGTAGAAAGTCCATCATTGCGCTGTCGGAGGAGGGAAAAAGTAAAAGTGATCAAATGCGCCAGGTTTATCCAGATGTTTCAAAGGCGGTAGAAAATCTTTTGCGGGATACCAATCATGATGTGTGGGAGGGGATCAACGAATTGGAATATACTTTAGCCCGGAAGAGTTTGTATGACAGGGTGAAGGAGGTGAGGAAGGAAAGGGAAGCCAAAAGCGTTGAAATTATCGATTATGCCCCTGAACATCGGGCGATGTTTAAGGAACTTAATTATCAATGGATCAATAAGTACTTTAAGGTAGAAGAAGCAGATGTGCGATCACTGGAATACCCTGAGGAAGACATTCTTAAAAAAGGGGGAAGGATCTTTATGGCTTCGTACGATGGTACTGTTGTAGGAACAGTAGCTATGAAAAAACTCAGCGAAGATACCTATGAATTGGCAAAAATGGCAGTAGCTGAAGAAGCCAGAGGCCGGAACATCGGATGGTTACTGGGTAAGAAAGTTGTAGATGAGGCGAAAGCAGTGGGGGCAAAAAGGGTTTACATTGAAAGCAACACCAAGTTGAAACCTGCGATCAACCTGTACCATAAATTAGGTTTTAAGAAAGTGAAAGGCTCGCATTCCCCTTATGAAAGGTGCAATATTCAATTAGCATTGGAAATTGTATGAGATGTATACATTTCCCACTTTCACATTTAATTATCCAGGTTTGGTACTCCTGCTGCCCATAGCAAGTTGACCCTGGCTTTTTCGTACTCAGTTCTTAACTTTAACAGCTTTGAACGGGCCTGGATCAATGCATCCTGTTGAAAATTTATCCGGAACAGGTCACTTTCCCCGTTTTCGAGGTTGAAAAGCTCTGCCTGCAGCAATCTTTGATAGTTGTCTACCGCAATTCTTTGTTGCTGAATAATAGTTGAGGTATTAGTCAGCAAAGCATAAAAACCGTTTACCTCATTCAGTATTTCCTTCCTTCGGAAATTTAGATCATACTGGGTTTCCAGAATTTTGATATTGGTTTTTTGCAGCTTTGCCCTTTCTTTTCTCAGCAGCAGTGGGAAACTAAATGTCATTCCAAACTTGTAATTATCGTCAAGGATAATATCCGGAGACTCACCATTGCGATTAAGCGGTCTGTCGATCAGATTATAGTTTAAATCAAGTTGGGGTTTGAGATTTTCTTTATTGAGCCTGTTGTCAACCGCCAATTGTTCAATTTTGGTACTCAGTTTTACCAATTCAGGATGATTGTTCCGGGCAAGGTTAAGCAGCGTCTCCAAATCCTGTTGATTGGGAACAATCAGCAAGGAGTCTGCCAGTGCCGGTCCGGTATCAGGCGTTAACTCCAGTGGTTCTTCGTTATCTCCCCAAAGATGGTTTGACAAAATTAATCCACTTCTAAGAAAGTTGACAGTGGCTTCCTGCGCTTCGATGGTTCTGTTCTGCAGGGTTATTTGTGCCTGCACCGTATCAACAACTGCTGCTTCCCCAAATTCAAAATTCAATTTTACCCTGTCAAATATTTGTTGGGCAATGACGATACTACTTTGTAAAAGCAGGTAATTATAGTAGTCGAAATACCAGTTCCAATAATCTTTACTAGCCTCAAGTAATATTTTATTGACCATTTTAATTTGTTCTGCTTCAAGAATATCCTGAAACAGAATAGCTTGCTTCACCGTAGCCCTTCGGTTATCGATAATCAGCCCTTTACCTACCGGTAAGCTAACCCCAGTGGTTACCTGCCAGAAATCATTGCTTTCAGGTATAACATTTTCGGGATTAAGGTAAACACCTCTGTTCCGGTCTACGCTGACCTTCGGGTCTATTGGAAACCATATGGGTACTTTGAGGGTGGTATTCCACATATTGTAATACTCGGTGTCGTTAAACTCCTTAATGTCCCAGGCGGCTTCCAGCTTTGGATCAAAAGATCCTCTCGCCAACCTTATTTCCTGTCTTGCAGTTTCTTCCAGCAGAGCGGCCTGCTTGACGATGGGATGGTTGGCGAAAATGATCGTATACAAATCATTAATACTGAAAGTCTTCACCGTGTCAGGGAGTGCCAGCACCGTGTCTATAGAAAAAAACTCCAGTTCCTGGCTTTGTACAGGCCTGGAATAAAACAAAAGGGATAATGTCAATACCGGAATGACCAGCCTTTTTATCATTTTTTAGCCTCCTTTTCTTTCCCGGCCAAGGTTTCTTCCTGCGAAGGTTCTTCGTAAAGGCTAGGGGGAAATCCGTTCAATTGTCGCCAGATTTCATACCAGATTGGCACATTTTCCAACATCACCCATCCTTTGGTTCCTGAACCTATTCTAAGCTGGGCCGGCCATTCTTCATCATTGGGGTCAGGTGTTACCAGGATCCTGAATTCACCTCCTGTGCTGTTCACATAGTCGATCACCTGCACAATTCCACCAAAAGTTCCTACTGAGACACTGGGCCATCCTGAAAACTGCAAAGCGGGCCAGCCATCAAACAGGATTCTTACCTTCCGGCCTTTGGAAAGCAGCGGTACATCCATGGCCTTAACGTACATTTCAACTGCTATATCAGGCGTAGATGGCATGATCGTGGCTACTGCCTCACCTTCCTTGATGGTTTCGCCCAATCCGGCCTTCATGGTCCTCACCAGAAAGCCGCTTTGAGGAGCGATTAGCTGGTATTGTTGATTTCTTATCTCCATATTGGCATATTCGTTTCTCATTTTGGCAAGGCTTCCCTGCCCATCATACAACTCGGCCAATGTTGCGTTCAGATCGGATCTGGCTTTACTGATTTTGTCGGCATATTCGGCATTTACACCAGTAATTTGTACACGGGCATTAATTAGCTCAGCTTTAGCCTCAAGAAACTTGTTTTCAGCGGAAATCCGCTTCATTTTGCTTTCCTGAAATTTTGATTCAATGTCCTGAAATTTAGTGAGGGCGATGTTACCAGCATCATACAGATTCTTGTTTCGTTCATATTGATTGTGAAAGTTTTTAAATCTGATCTTCTCCGCCTCATAGTCTACACTATCGCTGGTAAGCTTGAGCCGCGCCTGCAAAAATTTGTTTTCGGCTTGCTCAACTTTCACCTCAAGGGCTTCGTTAAGGGCCCTGATCTGATCCTGTAGGGCTTCCACTTTTTCGCCTTTTGAGTCGATACTTGATTGTTTTGCATTTATTTGCTCCTTAAGACGCAGCAACAATTCCGGATCAAAAAATTTATCTTTCACTTCGGCCAGCGTCAAAATAGTATCCCCCTGCCGCACGAATTGCCCTTCACGTATTTTCCAGTTAGCAATTCTACCTGCTATAGCTGATTCTACCGTTTGAGGCCGGTCCTGTGGTGTAAAAGCCGTGACAAGCCCTGTGCCTCTGATGTTTTGTTGCCAGGGTAAGAAGAGAAAAAGAAAGAAAAGAAACCCTACAATCAGCAACAACCTGGCCAGAATTCTGCCTGCACCCGGAGTTTTCAGCGTTTTCAGCACATAGTATTTCTCCTGGTCAGTATCTTTTTTTATATTCGGTCGGGATATATTCAGCATGTTTTTAAAGTTTCTATTCAGATATAAAGTTCGTTATTGCATTGTTCTTTAGCAATTCTTCATACGGGCCGTGTGCCTTTATGTTTCCGCCTTCCATAACCACTACCGTATCACAGGCTGCCATAATGATGGGGTCATTGGAAATGGCCAAAAGTGTCCAGTTATGTTCTTTTTTGGTCAAAAGGCTGATGAGTTCCAGTTTATCTGGCTTCTGAAAAGGCACAAAATAATCATTCAAAATAAGTAATCTTGGCTTTTTTGCCAGACATCTGGCCAGAATAAGCCTGTTAATGAATGAACTGGAGAATCCCTTTCCACCACTGACAATGTGGGTGTTCAGTCCTTCAGGCATTTGATTAATAACTTCATCGAGCCCTACCATCCTGATAGATTCTATAGCCCGTTCAGCTTCCGCATGAGGCTTTCCTACCAGGATGTTTTCCAGTATGGTGCCGTCAAATATGTCCTCCTGTGATACATTTTTCCCTATCAAGTCCCTTAAATTGTTCAAATCAAGATCCCGCAATGAGATATTGTTAATTGTCACAATTCCCTCATATCCATAATGAAGTCCCGACAGCGTATTGGTCAGCGTGGTTTTTCCGGATTCACTGCTCCCAGCGATACAGACCTTTTCACCGGGCCGTATTTTAAGATTTACACCGTTTAACGCATACTTTCCAGTGTTAGGATATTTGTATTTCAGGTTATGAACATCAATAGAAAATCCTTTGCCATTCAAATTTCTGGACATGTCAATACCACCACTTTTCTCCAACGGAAGGTCAGTAACATGGGCAATTTTGTCTACTGCTGTCAACAGGTCATAAATCACTTCCATGTACAGGATGATTTTTTCCACAGAGCCCAGAATAAGAATAATAATCACTTCCGAGGCTACAAATTGTCCGAGTGTAATTTCACGCTGTATCACCAGAATAGTACCAATAATCAACAAACCTCCGGTAATGACAGCCTTGAAAAGAATAATGTACATATACTGGCTGATCAGTACTTTGAAGTGGGCTTTTCTATTTTTCAGATAACTGTTTACATTGTACTCGGTCTTTTTGATCGGTAAGGTAGTGTTTCCGGATAATTTAAAAGAATTAATGGTCCTGGCCAGCTCCTCTAGCCAGTAAACTACCTTATACTTAAATTTCGATTCCTTGATTGACGTCCTCAATCCTTTTGGACCTGTAAGGTAAAAAATAAGGGCTAGTGTGCCCACCAGCACCAGGCCGAAAAAGACGAAAAAAGGATGGTAGAAAGATAAGAGGACGAGACCGAAAAAGATCTGCATAGCACCTGCTGTCAGGTCTATCAATAGTTTTGGAAGTCCTTTTTGGAGTGTCAATACATCGAAAAACCGGTTCATTAACTCAGGCGCATATTGGTTGAGAATGGATTCAACCTTTATCCTTGGCACTCTGAAAGCAAATTCCAGGGCGGCCTTGGTGAAAATTCGTCGCTGGAGGTATTCCACAATGGTAATCTGCATCACCTGCAAACCTCCCGCCGCGAGCACACCAATAATGACCAAAGCTATTAATATATAAACCGAACTAACTACAACACCCCCCGAAACCAGTTCAATCGTCGCCTGTATGCCCAATGGCAGAGTAAGCCCTATGAGGCCAATAAAAATGGCGTAGATGAAAATATTGATAATATCCTTTTTTTCTTCAGAAAGCAACCTGATCAGCCTTCTCATAGGTGTAAAGGGCTTTCCTTTCTCTTCCTCCTCGGGGTCGTCACTTACGAGGCTTTTGTATGAAAAAACGCCTAGAAAAATAACGTCGTTATCAGCATTGATAAGAAATGTTTGACAGCACTCCGGTGTGAAGTCAATGACTGGTTCATTTTCAATCAGTTTTTGGAGTTTAACCTTTCTTTTATCCTTAAAAAGAATAGCGGGAACCAGGTCGTTACCTTCCATTGAAAAAACTACTACTGGTATTTCTACATTTTGTATAAAAGCGGGAAACTCAGCCAGTGATAATGAGTTTTCCAGGAAAATAACACGAACAAGGTTGCCGGCTTCGATCAGGTCCCTCTTGAATTCAACCACCTCATCCAAAGCATACTCTCTCTGGGATACCTGTTTGGCTCCAAGCATGGTTTCATTGTACTCCTGCCCAAGGAGATGTGTTACCTCCCTAATAATTTTGATAATATTATTACTGTTCATTTTAAAGTTTTACTATACATCCACAACGGATTTTTTCCGGAGGATAAAAGGCTATTTACTACTGACAAAATTTGATATTATCATGTTTGGAAATTCGTAGTTTACATTACAAACTTTTCTTGCCTTATTCTCGACAGAATTCTCTCCAGAGGCTAAATGGTGTGGATAAAAGACTGGCGGTCTGACCATTTCACAAAGGAGATACCCGGACTTTGAAAGTGTATCAATGGAATTAAATTTAAGCATATCGGTTAAACAAAAATCAAAATCAATTTGTTTGTTATGAAAGCAAAACATTATTTGATAATAGTAATACTATCATCTACGATAATACTACCATCTTGTTGCCTTTTTTCACTATTTTGTAAAATAGCTGCCTAAATTTAATATCATCATGACAGTTATTATTGCAAACGGACTCAAAAGGACTTTGTTATTGAACATGGAAAGTACATAATATCGACTTTCTATAGAATTTTCAAAATAGCTTTTGTCCGAATGGTTTCCCTGTACCGGAAATTTATTAAAAATATTTCTTACTATTGCTCGATATAGGTATCTTCCAGTAGTTAGATGACTTACAGGTTTCCAGTTCATGATTCGATCATTTACAGAAAAAACACTGAATAAACTTTTGACCGAAGTCAATGAATGCAAGCTTGATAAAAGACCTTTAGATCATGCATTTTTTAAAAAAATAGGGAAATATATTTCAAATTATGAGGTATCGCCCCCCCTTGATGAAAATGTTGAAGACTACCTGGAGTCATTGCTGGAGTGGCCACGTAGAAACCTGTTTACCTATGGAACCCTCATGCCAGGAGAAGCTAATCATAAAATATTGGATCCATGGATAGGGGTTTGGCAAAAAGGATATTCAAAAGGAAATCTTTATAGTATGGGCCGGGGAATGGACTATGGACTTCCTGCTATGAAATGGGAGCCCCAAGGGCAGGATATTCCGGGATATTTGTTTATTTCAAAACAACTCGACTGGCAGGTGCCGGACAATTTTGAAGGAGCCCAGTACCAGAGAATATGGGTGTTGGTAATGGTGGATGACAAAGTACTGTCAGTGGCTAATGCCTACCAGGGATTGATGAAATAGCCCGTTTCTTTTTAGTTTAAAAGGACTCATTGTTGCTGTACTATTTATTCTGATCCTGATCCTGGAGTTCGGTTCATTCAAGAGTTCTTTGATTGTACTTTCGGTAATTCCGCTAGGATTGATTGGTGCTTTGGCGGCCCTCTATATAACCGGTAACCCGCTATCGTTTACGGCTGCTATCGGTTTTATTGCCCTTATTGGCATTGAGATTAAAAACTCGATTTTGCTGGTAGACTTTACAAACCAACTACTTGCAAATGGCGCAGAATTGGCAGAAGCCTTAGTTTAATATTCTGCTGAGCTTGTTTACCATTGCATCACAGCCTGAGTATTTCCAGGGCCAGCCCTGTTGAAGTATTAAAATATGAATAATTAAAATGGATGTCTTATATTTACGCACAAGTTCTTTACTTGATTTCTTAATCAAAATCGATTAAGGTGACCGGTGGAAGCCGGAATTAAAAGGGAATTGTGTGAAAATCACGAGCTGACGCGCAACTGTAATCCTGATCCCGATATTATACCATTGGGATAGTATGCTTTTGTCCACAAGGCCATTTTCTTTTGTGATGTTATCATGGAAGATGAGAAGGCGGGCAACTAGTCAGGAAAGCCAGGAAACCTGCCATCATCGACCTAACTTGTATAGGATTTGACAATTCTTTCGCGATTTGAAGTTTTGATCAAAGAAGACATAATGTTCTGCTTTTCAAATGGGTACAATACAGGCGCCTGACCATTTGCCCTGCATACCTAAAACTTCTTAAAGAATTGTGAAATTGAGCCAAAGGGCTTTTAACTAATTTTTTAATTATTTAAAAGCTTTAAAAATGAAAACACACAATCTTGGCTATCCGAGAATTGGTAGCCGGCGAGAGCTCAAAAAAGCCTGCGAACAATTCTGGGCTGAAAAAATTTCCCTCGATGAACTATTGGAAGCTGGAAAACAAATTCGATTAAAAAACTGGCAGATACAAAGAGATGCCGGCATCGACATCATACCATCGAATGATTTTTCATTTTATGATCAGGTGCTGGATATGTCTTTGATAGTCGGGGCAATACCGGACCGGTATCGTGATCTTTCTGCAAATGGTGATGACAAAGAACTGTACTTCGCCATGGCACGGGGATTTCAACAAGATGGATTGGATATCACTGCGATGGAAATGACCAAATGGTTTGATACCAACTACCATTATATTGTACCGGAATTCAAAAGAGATCAGCACTTCCGACTTTTGTCCACAAAAGCTTTTGATGAGTTTAATGAGGCAAAAGCGCTTGGCATAATTACCAAACCTGTTTTGATAGGCCCGGTTTCCTATTTGTTATTGGGGAAAGAAAAAGAGGAAGGGTTTCACCGGATTGAATTGATCGCTAAACTTCTTCCCGTTTATCTGGAAATCCTGGAAAAACTAAATGATCTGGGCGCAACCTATGTGCAGTTTGATGAGCCTTATCTTGCGATGGATTTGGATGAAAAGGAGAAGCAGGCACTAAAGTATGTTTACGGCGAATTCAACCGGTACTTTCCCCATCTGAACATCATCCTTGCGAGCTATTTCGATGGGCTCAGGGATAATCTCGCGTTGAGTCTTTCCCTGCCTGTACAAGTGCTTCATGTAGATCTGGTGAGGGCTGCTTCGCAATTGGATGATATATTGGACTCAGACCGGTTATCTCCTGACATGACTTTGTCGCTGGGGTTGGTCGATGGAAGAAACATTTGGAAAAATGATTTTGAAAGCGCTATTGAATATGTTCACAAAGCTATCCGGAAAAGGGGAGAAGCATTGGTCATGATTGCTCCTTCATGCTCTTTACTCCACTGCCCCTGTGATTTGGAGCTGGAAACGGATGAAAGTACGGTGATGACAGCAATCAAACCTTGGTTGGCTTTTGCCAAACAAAAACTGCATGAGGTGGTGACTATCAAATCTCTGGCTGCTACTGGCCGGGATTACATTAAGGACCCTGTTTTTATCCGGAATTCAGCCACTATGCAAGAGCGACAGGGATCAACACTCATTCATAATGAGGATGTCAAAAAGCGAAGTCTGGAAGTAGCCATGACAGATGTAAGGAGGCAATCACCATATATCAGGAGAAAAGAACTGCAAAGAAAAACCCTGAGTTTGCCCCAATTCCCAACCACTACCATTGGTTCATTTCCTCAAACCACTGAGGTGCGTCGCCGGAGGTCGAAGTATAAAAAAGGAGAAACCACCCAACAGTCGTATGTCGATTACATGAAAAAAGAAATTGAAACCACCATACGCTGGCAGGAGGAAATTGACCTTGATGTGCTTGTACATGGCGAATTCGAACGCAATGACATGGCTGAGTATTTTGGAGAAAAAATGAATGGGTTTGCTTTTACAAGGTATGGTTGGGTGCAAAGTTACGGATCGAGATGTGTCAAGCCACCCATTATCTATGGCGATGTACAAAGGCCCCGGTCTATGACTGTCGAATGGTCATCATATGCCCAATCTTTAACTGATAAAACTGTCAAAGGAATGCTAACCGGTCCGGTTACTCTCCTGCAATGGTCATTTGTCCGGAACGATCAGCCACGGTCAGAAACCTGTAATCAGATTGCTCTGGCCATTTGCGATGAAGTGCTGGATCTGGAAAGGGCCGGTATTAAAGTAATTCAGGTAGATGAGCCTGCTATCCGGGAAGGTTTGCCATTAAGAAAGTCAGATTGGAACAGCTATTTGAAATGGGCCGTAAAAGCCTTCAGGATCGCCACCAGCGCTGTGAAGGATGAAACCCAGATACATACACACATGTGCTATTCTGAGTTTAACGATATTATTCATAACATTGCCGATATGGATGCTGACGTAATCACCATTGAGTGCTCCCGTTCGCAAATGGAACTTCTGGATGCCTTTGCGGACTTTCATTACCCCAATGAAATCGGGCCGGGGGTTTATGACATACACTCCCCAAGAGTGCCCACACAAGTGGAAATGGTATCCCTTCTGGAAAAAGCGAGGATGGTGATCCCTGCGGATCAACTGTGGGTAAATCCGGACTGCGGTTTAAAAACCCGTCACTGGGACGAAACCAAAAAGGCGCTTATAGCCATGGTGTCAGCAGCCAAACAAATGAGGCAGGAAATCAGTGAGTCGGTGATATGATTGGCATTAATGATAACGGGTCATTTGGCAGATATCGTGTTGGTGGTTTGCTAACCAAATTTTTTCAGCTTTTGGCCATTGGTCCGGCCTCTGTCTGAATCCTGCTAATTATGTGCATGTTCTAAGCTAATAGCTACTCACAACTTTTGCGGCGGAATTGGGTACGTAGATAAAAACTGCCGGGTTGTGAGTAGCCAAAGGCCATCTTTGGATGAATTTATAGCTTAAAACCAAGCATAACGATGGCGCCGGATTAATCCCTAACCCTGTTGCAGTGCTGACTGTATTTAAAGAATTACAAAGTAATTCGTTTTTATGTTATCAGGAAAAATGATAGATGGATATAAAACAAAGAATCAAACAATCAGAAACACGAATATTCAAGGCTGTATTTCCCAACACAACCAATCATTATGATACACTTTTTGGAGGTACTGCGTTGAGTTTAATGGATGAAGTAGCCTTCATTACAGCGACCCGCTTCAGCCGTCAAAGAATAGTTACTGTGAGTAGTGACAAAATAGATTTTACCAAATCCATCCCGACAGGTACTATCATCGAGCTTGTGGGGTATGTAACAGGTGTTGGGACCACCAGCTTAAAAGTCCGGGTTGATATTTTTATTGAACAAATGTACTCTGAGCATAGAGAAAAGGCGATTAGTGGACAATTTACGCTGGTAGCAATAGATCAAAACAAAAAACCAACCAATATTTTAAATTAAAATAAAGATAAGGTAATCCTTGTTGGCAACTATTCAGTTGAATTGGGTTTGCGAGATTGATTTTTTGATCATCCGGACCTGCGAAATTTAATGAATAGTTGTTACAGGTTTAATGTATGCAATAAAGCCACGTGTGCTCAAGTTATGTCACCCTATTTCGCAAAAGATTATGACTTGTTAGAGAGAGGAATAGGCTTATTAGTATAAACACAAGCCAAAAGAGCAACTTAATAGTATTACTTTCGTATTTTATAGTAAAACTACTAAATCATAATACGTATGGTAAGGTTAATCAACAACATCACTCACAAGCTGAAAAAGAATGACCATCTCATCAGGTCACAACCCTCAGTCGCTTCAAATAGATCATCCCTTAAGTTAAGTATTTCAACAGGTAGGTTACATGAAACCGCAACTCCGGTAAGGTGGGTTTTCATGACTCCTGTAAGCTCTAATAGTGGCGCTATATTATTGCGTGAGGATTACGGTACGGTTTAATCAGGACCAGAGAATTGAGATTTACTAATTCCTTTAAAAGCACTGTCCTCCAAATCAAAAAACATTACCTTATACTTATCAGGCGCCAACAAAAAAGAACAATCCAAATGAATAAATCTATGAACATGAAAAACTTAAAACTGCATGATCTCACCATGGTGTTGCCCTTCTTGTTAATTGCATGTCAACAACCGGTCAACGAATCACAACAAGTCGGGGAAGATTTGAGGGTAGTAGAAAGAGTCATGTCTCCGGAAGAGCGCAGTGAATTGACGCCAGCCAGCGTGGTACAACGGTTGCGCGAAGGAAATGAACGTTTCAGAAACGATGACCTCACAAAAAGGGATCATTCCAAACAATTACGTGAGGCGGTCATGGGCCAGTTCCCAAAAGCAATCGTCCTTACCTGCATCGATTCCCGCATACCTGTTGAAGATGTTTTCGATACGGGAATAGGTGACATTTTTGTGGCGAGGGTAGGCGGCAATGTGGTGAATGAGGATATTTTAGGTAGTCTGGAATTTGCCTGCCGGGTATCTGGTGCCAAGTTAGTACTGGTTTTAGGGCACGAGCATTGTGGAACGGTCGTCTCGGCCATTGACCGAGTGGAGCTGGGCAATATGGCTACTATGGTATCCAAAATACAGCCGGCCATTGAAGGAGTCGAATACCAGGGAAAAAGATCTTCCATAAACCCTGAATTTGTAGCGTTAGTGGTGAAAAACAATGTGGAAAATACTGTAGAAGATATCAGAGAGAAAAGCGCTGTTCTTAAGAACATGGAAGAGACCGGAGAAATACAAATCATGGGAGCATATTATGACATGGATGAAGGAAAAGTATTCTTTTCGAACTAACAAGATGTTGGTTCGCCATGCCCCGGAATATGCCCGAAGTGGAAAAGTAAAAATACGGCGACCCTGGTATGAAAACCTATATTTTATCTCTTGGCATAATTTTGAACGGCTTTCATTCTGACTCGGATTGCTCGAATTGGCATAAGGGCAATATCCACCTGGCAGACGAAACCGTTGTCAATGGTGAAATCAGGTATTGTCTTGATCATGATATCGTAATGTTGAAAAATGAAGCGCAAACACTCACCCTAAGTCCTGTGAAAGTGGAGTACTTTGTGATTTTTGATAATAGCCTGAATGAAACCCGGAGTTTTTACACACTTCCTTATAAAGGATTGAACGGGTACATCCGCAAGAAATTTTTTGAACTGCTTTACCATGGAAAAATTTCTTTGCTTAACAGGGAAGAAAAAATGATGATTGCAAACCACCAGAATTTTAACAATCTTTCGGACCCCACCGAATGGGTTTTAGTTGACAAGTACTATGTGTTGGATGAACATGGGGAGGTGACCTATTTTTCCGGGAACACCAAAGATTTGCTTAACCACATGCAGCGTCATGCGAATGCCATATTGACTTTTATCGACGATCATCAGTTGGATACTTCCCGTAGGGAAGACCTGATTGCTGTACTTCAGTACTACAATACCCTTCATAATCATTAGGATAAGTATAAAATGCTAAAGTGTTCTACCGGTCTGCTTTTGAGGCAGACACTGTCAAAGACTTGTGTAATTTTAATTGCTTTGTGTCTTAAATAGCGCAAGCGTCCTGTGGCTTTTGCACAACGTTTTGGACAAAATGCTATGTGTCTCTTTGCGTCTTGGTGTCTTTGTAGTTCACCATTTTTCACCACGGAGGCACTGAGACACAAAGGTTTTCGCCTGTAAAATAAAAATACAAGCACATGCTTAAGTTGTGCAACAGCCACAGAAACTGGAGCCAGTTGTCTGCCCAATTAAAGCATACTTATGATTTCTCCTGGTTTCATACATCAACCTTAAACCTTTAATTTGCTTAAAGTATCAAGTCAAATAAGGATGAAATTTTATTTAAAATTCAAAAAAAATCATATCAATTGACTCTCCCTTTTGAATTTGCTAACTTTGCCGCGCCAATTAGTTGAAAGGGCTCAAAGAATTTGTCTTTTTGACATTAGAAATACCTTGGGTATTCTGCTGGCCCCGTAGTTCAATGGATAGAATAGAAGTTTCCTAAACTTTAGATACAGGTTCGATTCCTGTCGGGGCTACTGAAGGGGGTAAATTGGCTGAAAAGTCTTTTATCCCCTTTTTACTTTTATTATAACTCATTGATAGAGAACGGCTAATATCGAATACTGTATTCACTCTATTGGTTCGATAATGGTCATTTTTAAGGTCATATTCAATTCCTTCCGGGAAGACCATCTTTTGAAGTTTCTGCTTCACAGAGTAATTCCCTAACTCCCATATTTCCAATGAATTAGTTATAATATCGACGGCATGATCAATCCCTGTTTCAAGGTTCGATAAATCAAACTGTGAACTTTCGAGTTGACTGGCAATTTCGTCTTTTTCCTTACGGTATTTCGGCATGTATTTCTCAAACAATTCTTCGCTGATTTCTTCTAAAACAAATCGTTCTTCGATACGCTCGATTTTCTTTTCGATCTCCATCAATTGCTTTTCCATCTGTCCTTTTACCTCCGCTTTATCTTTCGTGTAGTATTCAAGATAATTTTGCAAAGTACATTTGAGTGGTTCGGCTAGGATCGGGTTCAGCGTATACTCGTTCAAAAGGTCTTGAAAGGACTCATGCATCTTTTTAGCACTCCGATTACAAGCGCATCCACGTTTGTTACACTTATAGTAATAAAGCCCTTTCTTTCTAACCAGGTATCCCGTCCAAGCTGTGCCGCAGACAGCACATCTGACAAAGTTCTTCAATGGTATATTGACAATGTGATCTTCTTGCCGGTTTTGTTTGTAGCCTTGTGGATTTCTTTTAAGGATTTCATTGGCTTTGAGGAAGGTCTCCTTACTGACCAAAGGAGGTTGATTTCCCGGAACGATCTTACCGTTTAGCGCTGAATGAGAAAGTAATCCGCAATAGAATGGGTTGCGTAGTATTCGTGAAAGGTGCTGTGAATATAGTGTCAGGCCCAAGGCTTTTAATTTCCTTAATATTTCAGCACTTGTATCTCCTTGTGCTTTCCAGTGAAAAGCCTTCTTCAATAACCTTCCTTGCTTGTTGATTACGTACTGTTGCTTTTTCTTGAAACCTACTTGATCATAACCGAAAGGGACAGTTCCCATCCAGTATCCCTTTTGGAGATGCTCACGTATGCCAACTTCACAACGCTCCTTCCTAACATCATTCTCATACTTGCTCATGAGCAGTCGCATGTTTTGGTTAAAACTGCCCGATGGGGAGAAGGAGTCGCCCGGCTCCGTGACCGAATGAATGGCATGACCACCCTGTCTAAGTTCCTCTGCCAGTGATATACCCCCGGCTCCTGACCGGGAAAAGCGGTCTACTTTAAATACAAGTATGTTGGATATTTTCCTTCGCTTTACGAACAGCAGCATTCTTTTGAGTTCCTGCCGCTCATCGGTTTTGGCACTTTCATGTGTACCTCCAAAATATTCGACTACCAACAGCTTTTTACGTTCAGCGTATTCTTCGCAATATCGCTTTTGTGATTCCAAGCTTGTATTGTCCTCCTGATCCTTTGACGAAACGCGTGTATATATGACACAAAGGTTGTTTTGAATTTTACGTTTGGTAGTGCTCTTTTTACCAAAATTCGCTTCAAATATTTCTAAATTATCAGTGTTCTTCATCTTCTCTCTTGTTAAGTTTAAAATGTTCGATGAGTATATCCGCCAATTGTTCCAAGCTCTCGATGACTTCTATGGCTTCCTCATCCGATAAGTTTTTCAACCCCTTAAATGATCTGAGTTGTTCAATAGTAATTCGTTTTGGCTCATCCGGTATATTTTCTTCCAACTTTCAATAGAACTGTGAGTAACAGCCCCTTTTGAAAGGTGGCTAACTCCCTGCTCAATCTCTCTATAGCGTAGAGTATATTCATGATAGTTTCATTTTAATGGTATTCTTGATAGTG
The DNA here is from genome assembly GCF_056858335.1 of Agaribacillus sp. DX54. Taxonomy (NCBI): domain Bacteria; kingdom Pseudomonadati; phylum Bacteroidota; class Cytophagia; order Cytophagales; family Splendidivirgaceae; genus Agaribacillus; species Agaribacillus sp. DX54. The sequence goes on along the minus strand of NZ_JBXEQE010000036.1, from coordinate 35,888 downwards.
GTGACCATCCCTTGGTGGCTCTTGATCACAATTTCTTGGTAGTCACTCTCTGATAAAATATCTACAAGCCTTCGTTTTACAGGTTGTGCTTTCACCATATCAAGAGACTTTATGCTGCTGTCCTTGAAATGGATCGTAATGCTTTCATATTCGCCGGAGTGTATTATCTCCAATAGCTTGGTTTCTGTAGAGGTGAGTAGGTGTAGCTCAGGCAAGATGTATGCAGACTTATCACCGACTAGGAAGTCTTTAATAATCTCTGTTATCGAAACCCTCACATGAGTATGATACGCTATGCGCTGGCGATCCTCATTGCTGTAAATTCCGGGCCTGTTTTCATACCAAGGGAACCAATCGCCATCGGCAAATACGATCAATGAGACGGGTGTCCTGTCGAAGATGGTTTCACAGATTAGAAACTGTAACATCGGGACACTAGTGGGGCCTTTTGAAAACCCGGACGTCAGGCGATCTTTTAATTGATCTTTTTGCCCACCGTCCGGTAGTTCATTCAATAATGCTTTGTTCTTTTGAAATACTCGGTAAATATCTTCGGTTTCTACCGGTAGAAAGACGTCGGCCTTCACTTTTTGCAAAATCGGTATCGATATGCCGATGCTCCGGAATTGCTCTAACATTTTCAGCCATACAAACTCCACAAAGCTGAATTTGCGCCATTTACTTTCCTCTGTCCTGCGGGAAACCAATAAATCCTGCTTGTCCCAATGATTGATCGTTTTATAGGTGACACCTGTGTCTTTGACATCAAAAAGACCGTCCTGATTGATGTGTCGTGATAATTCAATTGACTTTAACAGGTTGAGGGTACCGAAATATTTGTCCAAATAGATAGGCATACGATTTTAATTTATACCTCAAGGTACAAATTATATGCCAATAATAGAAGTTAAGATCAAAAAATGATCCAAACACATTGGTTCTCAATTCATACATGACTTTTCCCTAAATCATACACTACTTGGTAAATTGTTGGTTGTTGAACTTAAATATTTGTCTTTTTCTGGTTAAGGATGTCTTTGAGTTGATATAAGAAAAATACCAAATCATCATACTGATCACAGGGCAAGTATTCCCGGTCTATGCAGAGTGTGACAAACTTTGTCCATTCCTCGACGCTTTCGGACAGGTCTTCTATGCCATAAAACCTGTAAACCAAATTTTTCAGGTTCTTGGTTATCTTACTTGTACGATCTTTAGAAGGGGCTGCCTCGTACCACCCCTCTTCGACTTCTTTAAAATTTCCGAAGGAAAGCAATTGATTTGCCTCGTCCGGTTCAAGCTTTGCAAAAAAGAAATTCCTCTTGAATTTTAAAAGAAGATTATGCCCACCTACGATGGGTTCTTTGGATAGTGCAATAATTTTTGCTTTCATAATTTTTCAAAAAAAAGCGTGGCACTTAATTTTATCCGTCCTGAAGGTACTGGTATACCTTAGTGCTACAAATAAGTTAAGCCCACGCTATGACGATAGCCTGATCCATTTTCCCGCTTAGCACTTATAAATTACCAGTTTTCAGGACGGGGAGAAAATAGTTAGAATCTTATAGCTTCAATATTTTGTTATTCCTTTTCCCTATGCTGTGTTTTTTGTTTCTGTATTGTTAACAAACCCGGTTACTTCATATTTTCAACTTAATATGGTGGGCTGCCCTCCTAGAACCTATCATGGTGACCTCCCTAGATACCCATTCAGGCTAGGGTAAGGCAGCCCATATTTTTAAAGTGGCAGCTTGCCAAGCTGGCACAGGTACAAACTGATCAAAGAATAATAGTAAAGGGAGCAGCCTGCCTGCCTTTTGGCAGACAGGTAAACGGTAACTTAAACCTAACGCATGAAAAACGCCACTCCCTTTATATGCGCCACTTATTTCGAGTTTTTGTCTTTACCATTCAATTCCCTCTAGGCAAAACGGTAATGCCTGTAAATTCAAAATTCCCATCACCGGGCATACATCTGCCATCCACGATAGAGCAAGCGAGGTAAGTATAATCCCCTTTAATAACCGGGTGTTCACTAAGTATCCGTACCTTTTGCCTGAAAGCTGCTTTCTTATCCATATAGCGGTAAGTAGCATCCAGTATATCATCGTACTTTTCCTTGGCATTCAGAGGGGTTAACTTCCCTACCAGTCGATAGCTCTTGTGAGGTTCGAAGTTGATCTCAGTAGGCGGTGGCCCTACGTCCTTGACAAAATCATTCGAATAGATGTACCACGTTTTATCAAGTTCTACATGAAAAACCAAGTCTACAGAGTCACCCACGTTTATTTTCCCGGCAGAAAATGTATAGCTCCATTTTGCCGCTGGAAAGGTTTGAGCAAAAACGTCCATAGATACTAACAAGCCGATACAGCTTATTATATATTTTAATTTCACGATCATAACCGGCCATCTTTGATTATTACCATTTCTTTCTCGACTTCTTCAAAGGATAATTCCAAGCCATGCTCCTTCAATGCTTTGACCACCGCCTGCGGATCGCTTAAATTCACATCCATACTTAGATCGATGTTTCCAGTTATACCTGTCTCATCTACTACTACCCGTATATCCGGGCTGATAAGGTAATAGGCTAAAGAGGATACCAGCTTTGACATAGGCTGATTCCTGACCGTGATATAGAAATTGTTCACTTCTATAACCGGTTCTTTCCCGGAAGAAGATAGTTTCACTTTTTTTGCCTGCCTGAGTACTGCACCATTCACTTTTCTAGTTTCACGTGCTACGACAAATCCAAATGCCCTTTTTAAATCCTCCTGCATACCTCTTAAAAATTCTTCCCTAGTGCCGTTGTTATCTTTCGGTATAATCAATTCGTAGCAGTAGAGGTTAGAACTGTCTCTTTGGGATAAAGGGGGATTAAATTGCAAGGGATCAGCCATTTCCTCCATTACATCCGGTGATACCGTCTGAAAAGCGTGAGCATAAAGGGATGCAAGGGGTACATTGATCAATCGTATCCCGTAGAACTTATCCGTTTTTTTAGGAACATATACCTCCGATCTCAATCCTTTTACAAACGGTGTTATTACCGAATGATACAGGAACTCCCGGTGCATATCTTTCCTGTCATTTACCAGCACCGGCCTATCAAAGTCCTGAAAGATTATCTCACCTTTGGCCCTGTTCTGTTGATCGTCTGCATCGAGTCCCTTCCCGGATAACACACGTTCAAGGTTTTCTTTCGTCAAGGCTTTGTTTCCCCGTGTAAACGCCACAATCTCACCATCCCATATCCATGCATATTGGATATCGAGACTACCGGTTTTACCAGAAAAATGTTTGGCCAGCATTGTATCTTCCACCACTGTAGGTAATACATAGTCATTTTGTTTTCTTAACCGGCCAAAGAACTTTTCTATTTTCTCTTTTTTCTCGTAAGTGACCGGCATGAACTGAACCCTGCCATTAAACTTACGTTGTAAACTATCCAGTTTTGGAAAAGCCCGCACACAGGGCAGACACCATGTAGCCCAAAAATCCAAGATCAGCAATTGGTTATTATAGTCGGATATCCTAGCTGATGTCTTGGGATAATTGACAATAGGAGAAAGCAATAGATCGGGAACCTTATCACCTACGTCCGGTAATTCAGAACCAGTATTTTTGGGTTGCACTTGATCCGCTTGTGCCTGAGTACATAGGCATGGTAGCCATAGGGCAAAGCATACCATTATGATTTGATTAAGTTTCATTGTTGTAACTTTTTGTGTCGTTTAGATAGTGTGGCTTAGTATCCCAAATTTTGAGTCAGGTTCGGGTTATCACCAATTTCAGCCAAGGGAACAGGATATAGCTCATCGGTCGGTTGCCAACCGGGTTTAATGGGCCTGAGTATGTCACCGGCGCGGCCTGTACGTTTTAAATCCAGCCAACGGTGTCCCCATTCAGTGATTAGTTCCATCCTTCTTTCGTGTTCAATGGCCAGTAACAGGGAAGCCTGATCCGAAGCCGGGGTATTCCCCAGATTTGCCCGGTGACGAATGACATTCAAATCTTCCCGGCCACCCGTAACATCGTTTTGCCGGGTACGGGCTTCGGCCCGAATAAGGTATAGCTCGGCCAAACGTATGATCATCAGGTATTCGGTAATGGGAGTTCCGTCATTCCCACCGTCTGCTATTTTGTATTTAAATGGATAATACCAAGTATCGGAACCATCTGTAAAACTGCCTATCCAATCAGTGCGGCGACGGTCTCCTGTCTCAAAGGCCCCTATGACCCTTTCGTTTAGCGCGATAAAATTCGGCGGGGCTTCTAATATAAAAGCCCCGCCATCCCGGGTATTGAGGCCAATCTCCCTTGTCGAACTCAATTGCCAAATGGCTTCGGGGCTGTTGGCGAGAAATACCGTATTCAAATCTTCCACCAAACGATATGCAGGGTTGTTAATTACGATGGATGCCGCTGTTTCTGCGCTCACCCAATCTTTCATGTATAAATATGCCCTAGCCAAAAGTGCGGTAGCTGCCCACCTGTTGGGCCTTGACCTGTCACCACCGGAAAAACGGTAATCACTGGCAAGCAATGTTTCTGCTACTTTCAAATCCTCTATCACCTGTCCGTATATATCGGCTTGGGGAGTTCTTAAAGCGAATGCATTTATTCTAAAATCAGTGGTAGTAACTAACGGTACGTCGCCCCATAGATTGGTTAAGTAAAAATGACAAAAGGCACGAGTTAACCTTGCCTCCCCTTCAAGCTGAATTTTTATGCTATCTGTAACGCCTGTATTCCTTGCGAGGCCGTCTAAAATGGCATTGGCCGAATAAATATAAGTATACATCGATGACCAAAAACTGGCGACCTCACTGTTATCCGGCAGCAACGTATTATCATAAAACTGTTCCCTTGCCCCGGTTTGAAAGACGGTCAATTCATCGGCAGCTAACCCATTGGCTATGGTCATTTTGCTGGTCATCGTAGCCTCATTGAACATTTCGCTGTAAATTCCCAAGAGTGCCGATGTGGCCGTCGTATTGTGTGTAAACACGTTATCGGTGGTCGTTTCCGTAGGCGGGGGATCGAGTGCTACAAAATCTTCGCAGGAAAAGAGAAAGGTTGTTATGATCGCACCTAAAATCCCGGTGAATAACTGCCTGTATCGATTGATATATTGTTGATCTTTTTTCATAGGTAATTTTAATTTATAGTGTTGCATGGATACCAATGGTGAAAATGCGCAAAGGAGGCAGCCTAGAAAAACTACGTGATTCCGGGTCGAGCCCTAAGTAATCTGTTATCGTCAATAAATTCTGTCCCTGCAGGTAAACTCTCCCTTGTTGGAGTTTCAGCTTTTCACGCCAGTTAGCCGGAAGCTGCCATGATAGGGACAGGTTTTGTAACCGTACGAAAGATGCATCGGTGATCCTGTTATCCCCAAAGGCACGTCCAATGGCATAATTAAGCCCGGCTTCTTCGAAAGCTTGTGTAAACCGGGGAATTTCCGAAATGTCACCCGGCTGTTGCCAACGGTTCATGACAATGGCGGGTTGGTTGCCATACGTACCCGGGGTGGAAAAGTCATTGATATAGTTCAAACCGTTTTGTTTGACAAAGTGAAGCTGGAAGTCTAATTGAAATCCTTTGTAGGTCAGACTATTACTAAGCCCTCCAAAATATTCTGCCCCTATTTCTTTGCGTGCTACGTTGTCGTTGGGAAAATCCAGTAGCGTACCGTCATCACTGGCATCTACATAAGTGAAAACTCCGGTTTGTGGGTTTACTCCGCTAAATTCAAGCCCTTTGACTACAAATAATGATCTGCCGACTTCAAAAAGACGGTCGAAGGGCGTGTTTTCAATACCGGGAAATTCACGGAGTTCATTATTCAGGAACGTCACATTGAACCCCGTACTCCACTTAAAGTTGCGAGATTTTATATTGGTGGTATTCAGTTCCAGTTCCCAACCTGTATTCCCTACAATGGCCGGGAAATTGTCTTGCAGGGAGGAAAAGCCTGTAACATCCGACACCGGGAAGCCCACCAGTTGATCGGAGGTACGGTGCTTGTAATAGCTGACCTCCAGCAAAATCCTATCCTCCAATATGCCCAATTCAATCGCTCCTTCTATTTTTCGGATAGTTTCCCAACTGAAAACGGGATTTGCAATACGTGTCGGAACCAACCCTTTTATACCTAAATAATTCCCCGAACTGCTATAAGAATAGGAATCTAAATATTCAAAATCACTGGTGTTGTCATTACCCGTAATGCCGAAACTACCCCTGATTTTTCCAAAGCTAAGGAACGGTAAACGGCTTTTGATGAAAGGTTCATTGGAGAATATCCATGCTGCACCGATGGCCCCGAAGTTGCCAAATCGCCGGTCAGGCCCGAAACGACTGGAACCGTCCCTGCGGCCTGTTAAGTTAAGTATGTACTTGTCTTTCCAATTGTAATTGATCCGGGCGAATATTGCGTTATACCTGTAGGGATCGTTACGGAAGCTATTGAGAATTACCTCTGAAGCCGCCGCCGGATTTTGCAGCGAGTTTTCATCCCGGAAGCCCCGTGCGATGAGTACTTCTCTTTTTGTGGTGGTTTGCTGGAAGGTACTTCCGATCAGGGCCGTCAGGTATCCCCCGGCGATCTGTTCGGTATACTCCAGTTGTGGTTCTACGATCCAAGTATTGACGTTTCCATCTATAAAATCGGAACTACCACCGATAACACCATAAACAGGATCGTAGGTACTGGCAGGGGACGTTTTCAATTCGTCGAACTGAAAATCCGAATACCCGAAACTGCCTTTCAGTTGCAGGGTAGGTAGCAGGTTATATTCCAGACCTAGGTTACTGATAAAATTCTTGGTGGTAATCTTATACTTTCTTGCCAGTTGAGCTAACGTGTTATCCCCTTTATTCGGATCATCCCATGTGAAGTTTCCGTTTTCGTCTAACAATGCAGGTGCATTGGGCGCTTTTGTCATGGCTACGAACGTTGGGTCTAACTTGGGTAAATCGTTTTGATCTACTGTATAATTGGACGATAAGGTGAGCGAAAACCTTTGATTTTTAGCAGTATGATTCAGGTTGAAATTACCGGAACCCTTTCGGTAGGCGAAATCCCCCGGTAAGACAGTAGTTTGACGCTGGTAACCGACACCGAATAAATAGGTAGTGTAAAAATCACCTCCCGACACCAATACTTGTGCATCGGTAAATCTTGCCGTACCACCGATCAATTCTTCCTGCCAATCGGTATTCCTGTCACCACTAAATTCCATGTCATAGTCCGAAGACCCCGGGGTAACGTCATCGTTTTTAAAAGCCTCGTTCCGCATTTCGAGGTATTGTTCTGTGGTAAGCAAATCCATTTTGCCGGTAATTTCTCCCACACCCGAATTGATATTGATGTCAACCGATGTCTTTCCCGATTTTCCCTTTTTCGTAGTGATCAATACAACACCGTTTGCACCTCGTGAGCCGTAAATAGCGGTGGCATCGGCATCTTTCAAGATTTCGATACTTTCGATATTGTTTGGATTCAAACTATTTAATGGACTGCCAAAAGCGGTTAGGAAACCTGAAAGTGAGCCTAAAGGTGAGGAAGGATAAGGTATTCCATCCACAATATACAAGGGTGAATTACCGGGATTTGCACTCGCAAATCGCGTTCGAACGCTGTTTAGTCCCCTGATTTGGACATCAAAACCACCACCGGGGATACCCGTAAGCTGCTGAATATTGACACCGGCCATCCTTCCCTGTAATGCCTGTAATGGATTGATTACTGCCTGTTGCCCGATCTCTTTGGCACTAACTTTGGCAATGTTACCGGTGTATGCTCTTTCATCGGTTTGCCAATAGCCTGTGCTTACTGTTATCTCCGCCAGACTCGTAACATCCTCCTGCAATACTGCATCGATCACCGATCGTCCGGCGATCTCGATTTCCTTGGTTCCATAGCCTATATAGGAAATTACCAGTACTGTTGTTTTATCGGGAACCCTGATGCGGTACTTTCCTTCTACATCGGTTACAGTGCCTATGGAGGTATTTTTGGTCATTACATTGGCCCCGACCAATGGTTCCCCATTTTCATCCATTACCTTTCCTTCGATCCATTTATCTTTTAGGTGGGCTTTTTCCGGTTCTTTTTGTGTTGCGGATACCGGGGCAGCTTTCACCACAATGTTGTTATCCACTTGCCTGAAGGAAGCCCCTGTTTGTCTGGCTATATCCTTCAATATATTGCCCACGCTAATATGGTCGGCCTCCAAGGTAGTGGTATGACTCCGTGAAAATGCAAGAGCTTTGTCAGCATAGACGAAGTTAAGCCGGGTTTTCCCTTCTATGGTTTCAAGGGCCTTTTCGATAGAAACCTGCTGTACATCGATGGAAATAATTACTTCATTGACACTTTGCGCATGGGCCTCATTGACGATCAAAAGGCCAGCGCAAAGGCATGGAATACAAGCGGCTGCAAGAAAATGGACCGTCATGACGAGGGTTATACATCGAGCTATTTTTTTCATATTTTTACAAGGGTTTTTAATAAAATTTCGGTTTTGTTAAAAATTGACAAAGGAGGACCTTCCTGTGATAGAATGCGGCAAACATTTGTTAATCAGGGGGTCCTTTTCCTTTTTGTTCGGTTTACTCCTGTGATGTGCCTGACATCACGTCGGAGGGTTAAGTCTTTGTAATCATCCAGTCATTATCTTTTCGTTTTTATTATTAATTCAATTTATTTTTACTCATCAGTATCACAACCTTTCCCTTTTACCAGTATCCCCTCATCCTTATGTTCATAGCTAAAGTCGTCCATGCCCCACCCGATGAGGTCAAGAATTCTGTCGAGGCTTTTATTATGGAACTTCCCTTTGATCAGGCAATTTCCTAATGGTTCGTTATCGAGGTAAATTTTCATTCCGAACCAGCGTTCGAGCTTTTTAGCTACTTCTCTAAGTTCCACAGCATTGAAAACCAGAATACCATCTTTCCAAGCTATGAGTTCGTCGAAGTTGCCCGATGTCTTGGTCATAGTCTTATCGGAAATGTCAAGGGTCAGCATTTCATTTTTGGTTAGAATGATCCCTTTGGGAGCAGTGTGCCCCATCGGCTGATCTTCCACCAGCACCCTTCCGCTGGTCACTACTACCTGTACCTTTTTTTCGTCGATGAAAGCCCGGATATTAAATGAAGTGCCCAAGACCTTTGTGATCAAATGTTGTGATGTTACGATGAATGGTTTATCCCTGTCTGCTTTTACTGTGAAGAAGGCTTCGCCTTCGAGGACTACTTCCCGGACACCGGCATCAAACCTTTCCGGGTAGGTCAGCTTACTTTCTGAATTGAGATCAACCGTACTTCCATCCGGTAAAGTGACCTTAGACCTCTTTCCCGCAACGGTCTGGTGAACCACTAACTTTGTTTCCAGTTGGGTATTCAAAAAGTAGATCGACAAGACCGCTATCATGAACAAGGCTATCACTGCCGCTATTCTTCTCACCGGCCATAAGACCTGTTTTTTCCCGGTTGTTTTTCGTTTCGATAGAATGGTATCGATCTTTACATGGTGCTGCGCAGTATCCGCCCTTTTTTTCAGACTTTTATCTGCATCGATTTTCAGGATCATATCATTGATGACCGCTTCAAAATCCGGGTTGGATGGTTCTGATCTAAGCAGGATCATGAGTTCTTCAATTTCTTGTTCGGTAGCCGTGTTATCGATAAACTTTTGGGCTAAGACTTTGATGTCTTTTTTCTCTTTCAAGGTGTTTTTTTTCCTGTTACTTGTATTATAGTAACACACATGAGATGGCAAAAACTACCAGTGCGAGAGAGGGAAAATTTCCAGTACTTTTATAAGCAATTGGAAATTAGTTCATTAGGGCAGGAAATAAATATTATCTCTAAGAGTCGGTAGTATCGATTCGGTCTAACCGGACTCTGATAATCTCAAGGGTTCTGTTTAGGTGATTAGCCACAGTTTGAGGTGCTATGCCAAGGGTTTTGGCGATTTCTTCGTAACTCATCCCCTTTCTACGGGATAGGAAAAATATGGATTTTTTTTGAGGAGGTAAACTTTCTAAAATGTCTTCAACCTGTTGTTCAAAAAGGTTGAACCAAACATCATTTTCAGCATGTCGTACAATATCCGCCATGTTTTCAGATAACTCTTTTTCAAAGCCCTTGCGATAGGAAATGTCCCTTAAATGGTTGATTGAAAGGTTCTTCGCCATGGTATAGATGAGCGATTTGAAGGAACCTTCGGGACTTAGCTTTTCTCTACGATCCCATATTTTAGCCCATACATCATGCACTATGCCTTCGGAAACTTCACGGGACTTAGTCATACCGATGGTAAGATGAAGCAGCCTGAAATAGTATCGATGATACAGCTCTTTAAAGGCTTCCTCGTTGCCTGCAATTAAATCTTTGAGAATTGCCTGATCACTTGTCGATTCGCAATAATTAGCCAACTTTCTATACAACCAAATTATTAAATATAACTTACAATCATCAAAAAAACCAGCCCTGCCGAACAGCTCTTTCCTTTTTTAATCCAACGCCTGCACTTTTCCCGGGCACTGAATGCGAAGCTTTTAAGCCTTCGAAACATTTCATTTCGAGGCTGTCCCAATGTTTGCATCTTTTTATAAGAAAGGAAATAAACTCTTGTCTTACTTCCACTCCTTCGGCTTTGTTGTGTATCGAATAGGAATGCGAGCGGCTTCGCCAAATATGGACTACAATACACTCCTGCGGGTGGCAGCAATAAAGAACAAAATGTATACCTTCCATGCAAAAAAATAGCGTGGTACTTTAAACCAAACAGAACCACGCACCGCCTAGCGCATCGAACCAATGGCAAAAGTCCCACGCCAATACGGCATGGACATCTCGGATTTATTCCCGTTCGAATTTTATATTGGCGGTTTTAGTTCTGGGAATAAAAGACCGTTATCGTCAAATTTTTTAAACGGTAGTCAATTTCGCCAATATTTAAATGAATACCAAAAAAATCCTATTGGTATGGGGCTAAGTGCTGTAAACCATTCTCTTAGAAAAGGTTTTGGACAGGTAATCATGACCGGAAAGAAAGCAGCTAGTTTACATAGCCATAAGGTCATTCGAATTTCACCTAAAAATTATTAACATAAATAAAAATATCAATATATTTACAGCGATTGATAGAAAAATCAGACTCATCTGAGTTCGGGTTTATCTTATAAGGCAAGTCAAGCAGTATACGATCTTTAGTTAGCATTCCCTTTATTGTTGGTTCCCGATTTTTTAATAACATCAACTAACAATGGAGAAAGGGAAATTTTACCAGTCAAAGGAAAAATACGAAGCATCACTTTGGATATGCTTTAATAAAGAGCGGATCAACCCCTTTTACTCTTACTTTTTTCCTATCCTGCTTCAATACGGGCGAAAATATAACGATCCCGAACAGGTTAAAGACTGTATACAGGATGTTTTTACCGACCTTACCAACAAGCTGAAAGTCGGAAAGCTGCCCGCCGAGGTAACTTCCATACGGGCGTATTTGTGTAAAAGTTTGGATTACTCTTACAGGAATAAGACAAGACACAGGAAAAACGAATACACGCTTAGTAAGTTGGGAATAAGTGCACAAAAAGAGTTCCAACGGTATCATGATGAATTCCATAGCCCTGAATTGACCATTGAAAATAGGAACAGTATCTTGTCAAGGGCCTACAACTCACTTCCGTTCAAATACAAAAAGATACTCTTGTTAAGAAGTATCAGGGGATATACTTACAAAAAGGTAGCGCGTCTATTAGGCCTATCCACTCCTGTAGCAGCACAAAGTAGGTTCAGGCGAGCCATGAAGCAGTTAAAGGCAAATGTGGTACGCATCAAGGGACAGGGCGATCATTAGCTTGTTTTTTCCTGATTAACAGACCATATATTAAGCGATTGAAAAAAAATCAAATTTCCTCGACGTATTTTGAACTTTTTTGATACTACTTATTAAAGGGAAACTAACTTATTTAATCGTATTACTAGGGTAAAAAATAGTATAACTAATTTGACAAAAAAGACAGCAAAATAGTCTCAATCAGGACTGAACGCTTTTAGCAAATTTGCTGAATTGAGAAAGCACCGGAAAACAGGCCGGGATATTCGTCGGTGATTGGAACCACAATCAAAAAATGAAAATCATGGTGAAAAATATAGCTATCGAAACGATCCGTTTCTTATTCATTTTGCTTTTCACTTATGCTGCGGTGACCAAATTAATGGATTACGATGCGTTTATGGTGCAGATTGGAAAATCACCGTTACTGACCAGTTTTGCAGGCATAGTAGTATGGCTGGTTCCCGGTGTAGAGCTGGTGACCGCTTTTATGCTGGCTGTGAGGCGTTTGCAAATCATAGGTTTATACACAGCTTTCGGCTTGATGGTATTGTTCACGGCTTACATTACCGCAATCTTGCAGTTTTCAGAGGATATACCTTGCTCCTGTGGAGGTGTGTTGGAAAGTTTCGGGTGGGTGGAGCATCTTATTTTCAACATCGTGTTTGTGTTGTTGGGATTGGCGGGGATAATGATATCAAATGCTTCGTCCCCGCCAAATAAGTCAAAAGTAAAAGAACCCATAACTGTTTGATCTGCATGAACGTGTCAGGATTAAATTCACCGGGAACCAATCGCTGGTTTAAAAAAGACTAAAAACATTCTATTGGCCAATGGATCAGGGGGGCGCTGAAAACCTGTCAAAAAGAGTAGGCATCATTCACTAACCTTTAAACATAGAATGTCATGAAGTTAACTAAAAATTTGCTATCGTTTATAGCTTTTATATTCGCTATCGGGGTCGCTTTTGCGGCTAATACTACCTCTGCTACGGATGAAGTTTTTATAACCGTTGCCGGCCAGTGCACACTACAACAGGGTGTTACTCCTCCTGCAAATTGTGACCTTTCCAGTGGTAACATTTGCCAAATGCAGGGAAAGGACATTTTTAAGGATGATAAATGTGCAACACCGTACTTTAGACTCTAACCGGATAGCGGGCATTGGATCTCTCCAATGCCCGTATCCAATACGCTTGTGTCGATGGCGACTATTCGTAAATTAATAATTCCTTCAGTGATCCTGTTTTTTAGCCTCCTGCTGGTATGGATGCTTTACCAGTTGGCTACAAGTACGGGGATAAAGAATGATTTTACCCGTAAGTTTTCCAGTGGCCAGATACAACAAATCCGGGTGTTAGACCTAGAATACAATTTCTTTTATATAGCGGGTATCACCAACCATCATGTTTTCTTGGGCAATGAAGTAGCGCCCGCCTTATTGATAAAAACGGATCATTCACTATCCGATACCAGCCATTTGAAACTGCAAGTCCGGAAAGAAGTTAAGTTCAGGCGTGCCCCCCGGTTGATTGTAAATGCTCCCTACATTTATTTTTTGGAGGGCATAACCCCAATGATCCTAATGGGTAGCTTAAACGACCTGAAATCAGAAGTTTTGATGAAAAACAGCCTGTATTTTGCGGATTCAGAACCTCTTTCACCTACCTCTTTTGTTTTAAAAACGTATAGTGATAAGTTAGGTAAATACATCCTCACCAAAAGGCGAACAGATACAACACTAATAACACATTCCTCCAATTTGCTGGAAAAGCAAATAGATGGTTCATTCTGTACCGACGGTATGCTGCATTATGATCCTGCCATTTCACAATTGGTGTATGTCTATTTCTATCGTAATCAATACATCGGTATCGATACGAGTCTTCACCTTCGGTACCGGGGACAAACTATCGATACGGTGAGCAAAGCCCGGATCAAGCTTGCCAAAATTAATAAAGGGAGAACTACCACGATGGCCGCACCACCTGTTATTGTGAATAAGCATAGTTGTGTATCGGGCAACTTGCTATTTATTCATTCTTTATTGCTGGCGGACAACGAGGATAAACTGACCTTTGAGAGGAATTCCGTAATCGATGTCTATTCGCTGGAAGACCGGACTTATCTATTCAGCTTTTATATCCCCAAGATCAAAGGGTTAAAAATGCAGGACTTCCGGGTGTTCAATCATACGTTGGTAGCCATCAATGATCGTTATTTACATACCTACCACCTCACATTTTAAAGGGATTTTGCGACTAACCTTTAAAAAATCTCCATTTCACCCCCTTGGTTAAAGCGGCCATTCTGCACAGCGATACCTTTTTCGGGTACTTCGATCACTACGTCTACGTCATGTTGAAAATCATTCCTACCCCTAAAGTTGCCGTTCTTTGTGGTTTGAAAAATAAAAATGAAGGATACTTTCGGGTAGCTGGTCCTTAGTTCGTCAAGGTCTTCCGGCGACAGGCTTAGCTTGGTCACACTATCCAGAAACACAAATTCGTAATTAGACAAGTCAGGAGGCAAAAAATCGCTGAAATCAAGATCGGGATGGGCTACGGCCATTTCCTGTATCTTCTCTTGAAGTGTGGCATAAATGCCCTCCTCTCTTGCCACATACAAAACTCTGCCGTGCCATTCGGCAAGGTAACCGGCAAAGTCTACCGCGAGAAAAGATTTGCCCATTTTTGGCTTTCCGAAGATCATAGCCGTAAAACCGGGAGAAGGATCACCGATAAAATCCAGCCATTTGCCCTGAAAGCCTAACCGCTCGAACGTCATGTTTTGAATGGCCCGGCTATTCATGATCCTGTTTTTTGTGATGGCCTGTAACTCGCCTAAGCCATCGCTGTTCTCTATTCCGTTGAGGATACCATGTAGTCCGTTCAATGTGGCATGATGAATTTTGAGGTGGCTTTTTTCTCCTACTTCACAATTAAAATCACGCAGTGAGTCCAAAATTTTCATCAGCTTATTGTAATAGGGATCGGACTTTTTGATCTTGCCTTTGTTGATCGAATTGGCGATGGCATTGTGTAAAGACTTTACCCTTGCATGTTCTACCTGTTTGCCATGCAAATTGGTATACCGCTTGATCAGCCGGATGGAAGGCCTGACCTGCCTCGACCCGGTGATACGCCGGAACTTGTCCAGTTTTTTGCCGGAGATTTCTATTGTAACGGTTTCCCCCATTTTGTTGTAAAGGTCCACCAGCCACTCTTGGATGAATTTGATTTGCACCGCGTAGGGAGAGGTTTTACGCACCTTTTTCTCTACGATCTTACGTTGAATAGCATTGATGAATAGTAAAACCTGGTGTTTTGTCTTTTCCTTTTCATGCATGTTGAGCATTCTACGGATCAAAAGGATTTCCTCGCCATAGGCTTCAACGTACTTACCGGTAAATCGAGTTGTCGGTTTCTTACTTCTTACCTTTGGTTTTCCTTTATTTTGCCCCGTGGTTGATCGGGATTTTACACCTACAGTTCTTCGTTCTGTCGCACTTTTGGTTTTTCCGGGCTCCTTTTTGCTGCTGTGGGTAGTGGTATCTTTTGATTTGGCATGTTGTTGTTCGGCAGTAAGCTTGGTGGCCTTAAGAAATGCATCGAGCTTTTGAAAGTACAGGTCGACTACTTCTTTGATCTCCGGCTCACCCTCATAAGCAGACCAATCCTGCCCTTTCCCGGTGGTTTCATCTACAAACTCATGACCTGCCTTTAGGGTTTCCGGCAGGTCATTTATGTTGATTTCGTTAACCTTATTGTAATAGTTACTTTTCGTGATCATGCGGCGAATTTTAAAAGTTGAAGTTTAAGCTTGAGTGCCTTGGCCTTCAATTTGAGAGCATTGTCAGGCCGGGTTAAGCGCCTTACCTTTTTCGTTGACGGGGGAAGCATTTTTAATGTCCTCGATCTTTTGGGTACATTTTCACCTTCGATCACCCGGTATTGCTCCCCGGTAAGCACAACACTGGCAGAGTGCTTTTCCTGTAACAGGCTGACCAGTTTGTCGATCTTTTCAATGTCAAAGTTAGCAGCCATTTTATCACCCACTTTCTGGAAATTATTGCCAGCCACCAGTTTGAGTATATCTTCATCCAAAAATATGTTTCCGCCTCGTTTTTTGGAAGACGGGACAACGATCTTGTAACTATCAGGCTGGCGAAAAATAGATATACCGTCGGTGGTGTTGATCATATTGCCGGTTGATAGCGAACGTATGAACATTTGTGCTTTGATGACTGGCACAATTACCCGGTCTTTGATGGCTTCTTCCGGTTGCCAGTGTTCGGGCATCAGGATACCTTTTAGCGTTTGTTTATCTTTCGTAGTATAACTGACCAGCTTACCCTTGAAGTCGCTAAATGCTTGCAGTAAATTCCCTGTAATAATATGGCGGACGGTTCGGTCTGTGCTATTGGCTTGTATGGAGGTTTCCCATTCTTTCAACGTAT
This sequence comes from Agaribacillus sp. DX54, assembly GCF_056858335.1. Classification (NCBI taxonomy): domain Bacteria; kingdom Pseudomonadati; phylum Bacteroidota; class Cytophagia; order Cytophagales; family Splendidivirgaceae; genus Agaribacillus; species Agaribacillus sp. DX54. The sequence goes on along the minus strand of NZ_JBXEQE010000036.1, from coordinate 19,570 downwards.
CGGCAATGTTTTGATTACCGATGCCTGAGCTAACGCCTATGATGGCGTTGATATCTTTGGTGTAGCTGGCCGGGATGGCGACATATTTTTGACTTCCGGCTATGGCAAGGCGCAGACGAACGGAGCTGGGAACGTAAGGGTTTTTCTTTTTCTCGTCGATAATAAAACCTAAGCTGACTGCCAACAGGGAAACGGAACCCTCATCGAAGGTTTCTACCGGGTATTTGATCTTTTTGCCTATATGGAAAAAACGAAAGATACGCTCCAAATAGTCTTTCCTGTTTTTAAACTGGTTCTCGATTTTGGTGATGGCTTTTTGCCGGGCGCCCTCCAGTTCCTCTTTTCGTTCGGACTGTGCTTGCAGGTAATCCGATTCGCCCCGCTTTTCCAGTATCCTGAGTAGTTTCTTTTCCTGTGGAATACCGGCGATCAGTTCGTTATATTTTTCCTCCTGCTTTTGGATTTCTTCCAAGAGTTTGCTTTCCGTAAAAGCCCCGAACTTTTCCGTAAGTTGCTCCTGCAGGGTTTGCGCCTCTTTCCCTTGTAATGCTTCTTTTACAAGATTATCCAGTTCACTGGACGTGAAGGGTTTTTTCAGTACGTTCGCATTGACCGTTTCAAGGATACTGTCGTCTCCAAAGGCGCTTTCTCCACCTTTTCCTGCTTTGATGGTACGTTGCTGTAGGGTTTCCGCTTCGAGATCAAGGGCCTCTACCTCCAGATCATAATCCCCGGTTTGTTTCAGGTATTCGACAAATTCATCATAACGGGTAGCAATCTCGTCATAAAAATCTTTTTGCATGTTGACAGACAGGACGGCCACACGGCCTGAAACCTTGTGAGAGGCTCCTTCCAGCTCAGGACTTTCTCCATTATATCTAAGCCCTAAAGGGTCACCGATCAGTTTATTCACTTCCTCGTTTTCTTTGAGGTACTCTGCAACCACCCGATCACCATACTTGTTCAGGAAGTCCGGCACATCGAGAATACTCGTGCTTTGTTTCTGGTTGGAAGTAGTATTGGCATCGAGGCTTTTTAACTTTTTTTGGAGCATCATCATCAATCGCTGTTCTGCGGGGATGGCCGAGATCATATAGTCGAAGACCGGCTTGTGTACTTGTCCCGTCCGGTTGATCCTTCCTCTTTTTTGCACTTCGGTATTGATGTTCAATTCAGCTTGCAGTACGATCATTACCCGCTGCTTTACTTGTGGTTTGGAAACTTTGTCGGTAGGAATGGCATGTGCGGATGCCCCTGTGCTTCCAGACTGGTTGATCATCAGTACGTCTGTTTCATTGTTATTGAATTCCCTGAACGCATCATTGGTATTGACCTTCTTACGGGATTGTAGCAGGCCCATCCCGGTTTTGGCGTTGAGTTGCAGCTCGTATTTTCTCCCGGTGACTTCCGCTACTGTATATCCTGCTTGTTTGAGCTTTTGTAAAATGACATCTATGGGGGATATGGTAATACCAGTGCTTACCTGTTTGATGTGTTCACTAATATCATGATACTTCATTTGAGCTTCGGGCGGAAGGTCGGTCACCTCAAATTTCTTATAGCTTTTTTTACCGTTGATGTCGGTTTCGGTATATCGCAGGATGCCATCCAAGCCCCGTTGTAAAACCTCTGAAAAATCCGTTTTGATGATATCACCGTCAGCTACCGGCAACCCATTCTCGTTTTCCATCTGCTCGATGAAACTGCCCATCGTAGAAGCAAAGGCTATTACGGGTTTCTTACCCTCATGCAGTCGTTCAATAGCCTTATTGGCCACTGCTTCAGCCTTCAGGCTGAACAACATCTGGTTGATGACATTGAACACTTTGGAAAAGTAAGGGATATTGTCTACGCCTGCCTGTGAGGTACCCTCACGGATCTCGACCTCCTTCCCCTCTGCTGTTGCAATATCGTCCAGTTCTTCCACCAACTCATCTACATAGGTGGTTTGGAAAGCAATTATTTCCCGAAGTAATTCGGTGATGTTGTCAGCAATGGCCCGATGTTCCTGTGCTTTGTCTGTCATGGTGATATAGTTGACCTCTATCCCCTCGAAGGAACGTTCCCTGCGGATCATCTGTCCTTCGGCTACAAGCTGGCTGGCTAGTATTTCCTGTAAAGCCACTCCACCTTTTTGAATAGCTTCAATAAGGTCGTCTCTTGTCATGTTGGTCTCGCTGATGGCGGTTTTCATAGCATAGACCGGCATGTTATCCGGACGTTTGGCAAACGTGGCTGACAGAAACGTTACCCCAGAGGCCTTGGCGATCACCGATTGGAGGAACTCACCGGTATTGGAAGAACCCGAACTGTTATGGCTTTCATCCATGACAATCAGGTTATTCTTTGCAATAGCATGAAGAAAAGCGGGTTTTTCCGGTTTTTTTTCCGGGGAGTTGAACTGTGAGTAGGTGGCAATCACAAAGTCGTACCGGCCCGGAATTCGTTTATCCCCGATCACCGCCTTTTGTTCCGTGGGTGGTAAGGCTTGGTGTATAATGTTGCCGTTTTCGTCTTTAATATCGGTTTTGGATGCCCGGCTGTTAACAATGAAGGGCACCAGTTCCCCCGCACCGATGGCTAAGAGGTCGCGGTAAATATCGCTGAACAGGTTGGCTTTTTCGGTGAGGAAAATGGGCTTGTAACCGTGTAATACACCGTAACGAATCATAGAGGCCGCTACCCGGCCTTTCCCGATCCCGGTCTGATCACCGATGATCATGCCCTGTTTCCGGGCCTCTATGTTATAAATAGCCATGCCTACGGCATCGATCTGTTCGGCGGACAGTGCTTTACAAAGCGCTACCTCACTATCGAAGTCCAGCCGTTCCCGGACAAACCCGTCCATACTGCCCCCTACCGCTTTTTTGATGCGGTTTGCGGCACTGTGGGCTTCGAATTCCATACTGTCAGGTACTTGGGTATTTAGGATAACACAACTTTCCGAGGCAGGCAGGTAGGGTGCGCCCAATTCATCGAAAGCCAAAAGGGCCAGTTGGAGTTTAAGGGCCTGTGCTTTGAGTAATAAACTGTCCGTGTTCATTGTATTTATAATTCTTTCGTATAAATCTTTAAAGTTTCGGACTACTTTGTCATGGTCTTTATCTTCCAGCGGTGCTGCTCCTTGGGGGGTAACCTTTCTTCCATCCACTAAAATCAGCCGTACATCGAAGGATGTGCCTTGGCGGGAGTAAAGCTTGCCATCAATATTAATTACATCGAGAACATGGTAACGACTATAGAGATAATTGAAAAAGATACGGTTCCTCCCGGCTTGGATTCGTCCTTTACTGTCCCAACGGGTATGATTCCCGATGATAATAGCAGCCCTCCCCTTGTCTTTCATAGTGTCCAATGCTCTTAGTGCCATCAGGTGATCAAGTGTACGGATAGGAAAAGTCTCATACGTTACCACGGTTTCCAACCTGCCAAAAGGCGGATTGGTCAACACTGCGTCAAACTTTTTAGTAAATGTGGTAAAGGGTTCTGTGGCATCCTGCTTCAACACTAGCTTGTAACCTTGCTTTTCGAGATTGGCCCTGCGAAAATCATCCACCTCGTTCACGACTACATTGCCGGGTTTTGCAGCTATAGTCAACAAACCATTTCCGGCAGAAGGTTCAAAAACAGAAACGCCCTGATCAGCCTTTACGAAAACCCCTGCCAGATATGCGATGGGGGCTGGCGTGCTGTACTGTTGTAGCATCACGCTCATGGAGGTGCGATGAGATAGGTTAACCTGATGCTTGTAGAAATCTACGATCTGCCAGTATTTACCCTGAACGCTACCTTCACCTTGGGCCAGTTCTCTTGCTATATGAACGATGGCCAGTTCGGTAAGCTCTTTCACTTCGTTCTTATCGGTGATCCTAAAAGAGACCGCTATTTTTTCCAATTTGGTTTTGTTCAGGGGAGTTTTCGTGCGTAAAGCTTCAGTGACCAGTTCAACATAACGGGTTTCACGAAGCGCTCGGCTTTTAATGCCTTTCAGTCCCTTGTTTTGAATGAGCTTATGATCAGCCCGTTTACATCCCGATAAATTCATCTTCCTTGGGGTGAACATAATCCAGTCGTCTTGGCTTTCTTTTCCTAACCAGTATCTCACCGATCATTGTACCGACAAAGCCCCCGATGAGCATGAAGGGAATACGGTGCTTTTCATCCCAACGAGACAGATAGTACCCGGCCAATGTCCCACTAAGTGTAGCCGCCGATATGACTGTCTTATCACTCATAAGCCGACGACAATCAGGGTTACACCGGACAGGATGACCGTAGCGGTTTTCCAAAACTTGGTTTGCCGCGATTGGCGGGTATATTGCTTTTGAAGACGGTCGGCTTTTTCCAGACTGGTATCCGCCATAGCTTTCATGTCGAGGTAGGCCTTGTGACCGGTGGCGACCTGGTGGTCTTTTTCATGGATCAAGGCTTGGAGAGTCTTAATTTTTCGGTAGTTCAGGCTATCCAAGTGTTTAAAAGCATGATCAAAAGCGATCACCTTTTTTTGCAATGAATCGAAGTGTACCCGGTAGAAATAGTACTGTCCAAAAGTGCGATCATCCAGTACCACCATACGTGGCATCGGGGTTTCGAAAAGGTCACCTTGGTGGAGTACCCGCAGGTAGCTATTATCCTGCGCACGGGCTACTAAGGTGATAAAGATCAATAGTAAAGTTGTCCACTTCATGGGGTATCGATTTGTTTGATGGCCAGTTCCGTCCACTTTGCTTTTTCATACTCCGAAAGTTTTTCCCAATCCGCATGGGCATAATGTATCATCCTGCCAAGAAGGGGGCGCAACACTAATTCTCGTTTTTTCATTGTGCTGTCCAGCATCATGAGTCGTTGTGTAAGACTGTCTTGTTTTTGTTTGAACCGGTGCGTTTGCGCGGCATAATCCTGCCCGATAGTTTCCATTTTTTCCTTTGCCCGGTGGTAATCTTCCAGATAGTCCACCCGGTGCTCGAAGAATAGTAAATTGATGACACCGTTGGCGATCAGTAGGACCATCAATATCCAGAGTTTGCGTTTATGAGTGATTTCCATAATGTTGTTTTGTTTTTCGTTCTAATGAATATCCAAATACACCGGCGCCTACTAGGGAGGCGAAAGCATAAAACATATATTCCTGCACTTGGAAGTGGGTGAAAGTGTCCACCGCCCAACTTGCGATCAAGATCAGCACGAACAGTATCGTGGCGATCTCGCGGAGACTGTACTCCCCGTCTTTGTCTTTGATGATGTCTTTAGAAATATTTGGCATAACGTATATAACTAAAAGCTGCTAACCCGACGAATGCCGAACCGATGGCCAATCGCTTGTAGGTCTCCCGCCGTAATGAGCGAAAATCGATAAGGGTGTAAGTAAAGACATTACTGTATAGATGGCGGTGCTTTTCACATAATGCCATGAATGCTGTAAAATCACTGGCATGTTTGAACACCTGACACCCGGCTGAAAAATCATCGATCTTTTTGGTCTTTCCTACATTCCTAGCCCTATGAATGTTAATGCCGAACATGCCGCTTTCCCTTGTGCCGTTTAGTAAGTCCAGCCATGCATTACGATCATAGTCCCGGATCACCGTGACAGGGCGGTGGAGCTGACACAGGGCATAATACCTCCCCCGGTGTTTGGCAATGCCATAAGCGCCCGGATATTGGCCTGCGGCCAAAATGGCTGTTCCCCGTGGTGCTACCGGGTTTTTGAGCCAGTAAGTGCCCGGGTCGGTGGTGATGGGAAAAATATGATATTTCCATTTCCCTTGATTATTGGTATAAAATACATGTAGTTCGTCATCGAACCGATTACTCAATGTACGGGATGAGCGTAGCCCCACGATATTGAGTTCATAGGGCCGGGTAAAAAGCCGATAGCCTTTTTGTCGTAATATGGTTTTAAGCCTCGAAAGCATGGGGTTCCATATCTTGCTGTGTGAGTAGTGTATAGGTGAAACGATTGCCCCAAACTGTGCGGGCTTTTTCACACAACTTCATAAATTCCCCAAACTCCCGGCTATCCGCGAATACTTGGCAACCGGCACTCCATTTGTCCACCTGTACACTGGTGCCATAGGCTGTGGCCCGGTGAATGTTGGCTTTGATAATACCGGATGTTTTGAAATGGCTGTAAAAATCCAGCCTGCTGTCCCGGTTATAGTCCCTTACAAAATCGATAGGACCGCATTGTTCAAGGGCCTTATAGTTTTTGTGCCTCCCGATCTTGTAGGCGCTGCGGTACTGCCCGGGGCATATGATGGCCGTACCCTTTACATGCATAGGATTTTCGAGCCAGTAAAGCCCCGGATCTGTGGTAATCTTAAAACGACAAAATAGTGCCTTTCCTTTTTCGTCTTTGCAAAAGACAATCAATCTGTCGTCGAACCGGTTAGGAAAGTTACAATCGGTGCGGATACCGATAATATTCAGGTCGTAGGGCTTAACTTCACCGCTTTTGGTCTTTCCTTCGAATACTACATAACCCTTCCTGCGGAGTGTATTTTCCAGTGTTTCAATCATAGGATGGTGCATAAGCAATAGCGTTAGTGTGAACAATCAGTTGGTGTTTATCCAGTGTTTCGAAACGGGTAAAACCGTCTTCACTGGTAATTTCTTTTCCCAAGAGCAGGTGGGCAGGAACTTCTACGGTGATTTCGTTCCCATCCCAAATAGTAGTGGGGCGAATGGTAATGACAGACCTGCCACTTAAAGCCCCTAATCCAAAAAGCGACCATTTACCTCCATTGAATTTTAAGCCCATGCGTAAAAGGTGCTGACGAATGGTTTCTTTTTGGCTGGTACCGGTAAAGAATTTGAACAGGGCCGTGACAAGGGTATGGCGTATGCCAAAGAGCCGGATGGTTTTGAATGCCCGGTTGACGGCATCGTATTCATTGACTGATTTCATACTTGCCAGTAACCGGTCTACCGTGGCAAAATTCCGGGTACTGATACCTTGGATCAACCGGCGTGCGAGCAGGGAGGGATCGAAACCATTAGGGGCGGTTACCGGCGATCCCCCGATCCGGTTAAACTCTGCTTTTGTGATGGAGGTAGGCAATCCTTTCGAGATCAGGGCATTTTGTGTCTCATTCCCCCAAATACCATCCGCTCCAAAGCGGGGCAGGATACCGCTTCCATATTGCCGGATCAAGGCTTGTTGCAACTGTTTTACCAACTTCCCCCGGCTGCCTTTTTTTAATGGGAATGCATTGGTCGAGGGGACCGGATGGCCGGGAGAAAACGCAGGAGCCGAAGCGGGTAAGGTTTTCAATGCCTCGAACCTGCTGCGGCGCATTCGGAAATGACGCCAGCCGAGGTAGCCGGCTGTACCTACGGCAGCCAAAGCAATACCCGACCATAGCAACCGGTTTTGTGCCTGTTGGTTTTTCGAAGTCGCCCCGGTATTTCCCGGTTTACTTTTGGTTTTTATCGCTGCCATCTATACCACATCTTTAGCGTTGATCATATCCATAAATTCTTTCATTTCCCATCGATCCAGTTCATCTTCCATGTCGGTCATCAGGCGGCGTGCATAAAGTTGAGCATAAGCGTTCTCCACTTCATGCCATACTTTTTTATTCGGTACCTCCTGTATTACAGCGCGAATTGCTTCTTCGTCAGTTTGGGGAAAACCCCAATAGGTCAGGTCAAACGCCGCTTTGAGCCTTTTAGCCCATGCGTATGGATCATAGTTGGGTTTGGGCTGCTGGCCGGGAAAAAGGCGATCCGGTTTAGGACTTAAAATGTTCATCATTTCGGCGTATTCTGTGTCAGCTAACTCATCGGCCAAGTCCCGAAGCAGATTCCTTCGATAAAGTTGTTTATAGGCTTTTACCACCCGCTTATAGAAGAATTCCTTGGAAGGAATATTCTGAAAAAGCCTGCGCACTAATTCTTCATTGGTGCCGGGCCAATTATTATTTTCAAAAGCCATCCTGAACTGCTTCGCCAAGGTAGCCGGTGATCGTTCATCCAAAGTTTTCTTCTCCACTTTGTTTGAAATGGCGGAGTTAATGATCTTTCTACCGATCAGGATCACGCCACCGGTCAATAATAATCCTCCCAACCCAAGGAAGGCATAGCGGATTACTTTGGAATCTGCCGCTTTTGCGGCTGCCATTGTTGCGGGTATCATAAGCCAAGGGCCTTTTTAGCGATCTTGGTTTTGAGCGGATCGTGTTGCACCACATCTGCCAGCTTCTCCAACTCTTGGGTATTGAGCTTTCGGCAAAGAATGGCCAGTGCGTGTATTTTCCGGTCGGCTTCCGGTTGTGAAGCTGCACCGATGGTCATATCATAGCTATACTTTTTCATGGCATCAACTATTTGGTTCTTCTTCGTTTTTTCGATGTTCTGTTTGTAGTACATCCAGCATTTCCATTATTAGAGCTGGGTTTTGGCTTAGGGCATCGAGGATATGCATTACTTGGATGAAATCCTGCTCACTGAAAACTTTCCTGATCCTCGCTAAAAGGTCTATGTATTCCCGCTCCTGACCGGTGACCGATGGGGATGTTTTGGACACGACCTCCACTTCGCTATCGGGAGCTTCGGCATCCAAGCTTTCATTGTCTTCTTCGATCACACCGGCTAATGCCTCGCCCCCGGGCAGCTTGGAGAGTAGGTGTGGATTTCTTCGAATAAAACCTTCCAGCATGACTGACCCCAACTCTCCGAGGTTGATACTGCCCAGATGAAATTTTCGATTACGGAGCTTTACTATGGTTTCTTCCAACTCGTCGATGTACTCCCCGGCTTCTTTTAGCTCTTTTTGTAGCTTCTGGCTTTTGGTTTCCAATTGTTCGAACTCCCATTTTTGCCGCTCCGTAGATAGCTTTTCATGGATACGTTCATCCATCCCCAACCCTTGTAAACCATTATTTTCCTCCTTTAGCCGGAAAATGTATTTGTCATTTCGGTTGGACTGGCCGTTGTAAAGAATGATGGTGATACTTTTAGTATCGGCGTTCACGAAATCGGTGTAGGATTCGAACCGACCGGCACTATCGGTACGAGGGATGACTTTTAGCGTGTCTACGAACACTTCATAGTCGATACTTGTTCCTTGTTCTTCGTTTACAGCCAGCAGGTTGGCAATACTGTCGATCTTGGCTTGGCTATATTTTTCCGTGGTAACAGGCATTAGTTTTCCAAGTCAAGTTTTAATTTATCAGCGTCCTCCTTTGTATTTTCCTTGTGGAGTGGGATCACTTGGATGAACTTCGCACTGGTTACAGCTTCTCTTTTGTTTGTCATCCTGATCTTACCGAAATGCTCGTACTGCAATTCGTTGGTGATGGTGGTGCCGGTATCATACAGGCCAAAGTCACTCACTATCGTGATGTAGGCATTTTCTTCGATCAAGAGATAATATTCGTTGAAGGCATGTACCTTACGTGTTTCCGAAGGTTGCAAAACCAAGTGGCGGAATTTCAGCAGGTAATTGGCGCCATATCCAATGGCCTTCATGCGTTTTTCGATATAGTCGAGGGCAAATCCTACGGTCATGTCTCGTAATGGATATAAATGGTTACCTCGTATCCCGATGGGCGTTTCAGGATACGGTTATGATCGTCTTCATAGATGCCGAAGATGATGGGGTTGCACAGTGCCACCCCTATCCCCGGGATAGCAGGCTTTGCACCGTCGATCCAGAATTCTCCTTGGCCAAAGGTGAAGCATTGGAAAACAAAGGGTTCTTCCCACAATAGGTCGTGCCCTGTAACACGTACCTCTTGGCAGTAAAACAGGTCATGGTTACTTCCAATTGCTTGGAAACGCACATTCCCCGCTTGGGCTAAGTAACGGTAGAGGTTTTGTGAATAGGATGGCTTGCCACACCCGGCAGTATCGCGGATAGTCCATGTCCCGGTAGTAATACGGTAAATACCACCGGCCTGCGATGGTGTTTCGTAAAGACTCCCCCGGAACCCTGCAAAGAAATCCTCTGTAAGTAGCGATATGTCGTCTATCCATGTATTCATGGGGTAGCGGTTACTTTCACCGAAATGATCCGCCGGGCATCTGCCGGTAGCTTGATTTGGAAGAACCGGCGCTCTCCCGGCCTTGTGATCCGTATTTTTTTGACCTGTACTTTGGTTGTTTTATTATGGTTCATCTTCACGCATAAACACATACAACGAAATCCTATAAGGCTGAAAAGACGCTTTGGGATGATCGGTATCTTTGTACTTCACATCTATTTTGCGGTTGCCCACATAAAAGATGACCTCATGAAATCGCTCTTGGGGCGCTACGTTCAATCCTGACATGAGTAGCTTACTTTCATAGCCTTCCGGATAAACCTCTTGGTTATTGATCTTGATCTCTTGGCTACCCCGGTAAAACATCAGGTCCTCCCTGTCGGAAGTAAGCAATATTCCAAGGATCCTTTCGGAACGGGATTCTACCTCGAATTCTTCATCGAAGGTTTCCCCCGCCCGGTCGATTTGCAGGTCGAAACGTTGTATAATTGTGCTTTCACGTATCTGTAGGCTGTTATTACTCATGATCTGTACATTAAGGGGTAGTGCCGGTACCGTGGAATACTATTTTCAGGTAAGTGTTATTGGGTATGAGTAGATCAGTGCCCAGCTCTACGGTAAATTCGATCAACACATCGTCTTGAATTAGCCTTGGGTTGTCCAGTTTATAGTAGCCCAGATTCTTCATCGTATTGTTATCGGTGACAAACTTCCAGTTGCTTTCTCCTTCCGGTATGATCTGCTTTTTGTTGGCTTTTAGGGAATGCTCACCGTTGGCCAATGCCGGAAAGGCATAGATGCTGGCGAACCTGATGGCCTTGACAGCCTCCTTCTCGTCATAAGGCTGTGCTCCGTCGGGAGCCACTGGCAGCTCACCGGCCAGCATGGTAATGCCACTGACAAGGAAGGCAAAGTTCTTGGGTAGCTTGGCATTGGATACGTTGCTTAACCCCACTTCTTTATCGTCCTGCGTTTCAAACAACTTGATCGTTTTGGAGGTGATCTTCTTTACGGAAAAGATAGTGGTATCGGCAAGGCGTAACTTACCTTGCAGCAATTCCTGTTTGATGTGACCGGGCAGCTCCCTGAAAAAATTCTCCATCTCGGCCCGTGAGCCCCTGCTCCGGTTCTTTTTCCCCATTTTGTTGAGTACTCTCAACCTGCGTAACGGGTCCATCCTTCTTAGCCGGGCAGACAGCTCGCCACCTAAAGCGGCATCGAGTCCTAACAGCTCCCCGGCATTGTTGAACTCGCTTTCTTCTATAAAATCCAGTTCTTCCATTTTGTTCGTTATTGCGTTAATCGTTTTAAATAGTTTTTACTTCTGGTGTTTAGGCTAATAATTCACCTCCATTTCTTCCAAAAGAAGGTCGTCATCGAGGGCATCCAGTCCTTGGGAGGTATAGCCGCTTACGGCATTTTCGTCTTGGAACTGTTCAGCACTCTCGACCAGTTGTTCTTCGATACGATCCAGTTCGGCGGCGGCATCGTCCTCGTCCCCTAACTGGCCATGCAGGTAGTAATCCACACCACCAAGGCCGGAAACCTCTTTTTTGATGAACTTGTCGAGGTAAAGTTTCTCGGCAAAGTTGTCCCGGAAGTTTACTACTCGCTGTTTGGCGTTTTCCATCTCTTGCTTAAAGTCGAACCCATCCAGTCCTTGTGTACCGGCGGGTGGGTTGTTGCGGGAAATCTGGAAGCCATTGGTAGCCATAATGCCCAAGCCTAAGCTTGATACGGTAGGATTGGCCATGTAATAGCCTCCGAAGGAGGTGGCAAGGCCCGCAAAGAAACTATGCCTCCCCACTACGGAGCCGATCAGGCCGCCCCCGATCACTCCTATACCGATATCTCTCAACGTGCCGATGGCACTGTTCTTCATCACGTCCCCGGTGGTCTTGACCTCGTTCAGGAAACGTTCTCGTTTTCGTGCTGTAATTGATTTCATATTGCTTGATTTGAATTTGATAATGTTACATGAGGGCAATGGCCACCTTTTTTCGGGTATCCCGTTGCCGGGTGCTTCGTTTGGTGACTTTCCGGCGGGTAGCTCCGCGTTTTGTGTTCCGGGGTTTCCCGGCAGAGGGTTTTTTCTTATTAGTAGCAGATTTTCGTTTTCCTTTCGATGTGCCTGCCAGCTCACCGTTGAGCGATTTGGGCTTTGCCAGTCTGTATACCCCGTACCCTACAGCAATGACTCCCACACCGGCTACACCTGCCTTGACCGGGTTCTCTTTTATCCAATTGACAAAGCCTTTTTCTTTCTCCGGAGGTGGGGTCTGGGGGGTATTTTTTTCTGTGCCCGATGGCATTCTTCTAGCCTGCATGGGCAGGTCGGTAGCAGGCTGGACAGGTACGTTCGCCGGTGGAGTCTTTACAGGCGGAGGCAACTGCCTGACCACTGTAGGCTTCCGTACCCTGCTTGGGACGATAAAGCCGGGCCTCCGAGTTTGGCTTGAAACCCTGTTTGGTGCGACGGAAGGTTTGGAGACTTCTGCGGGCTGAATGGCAGGAGTAGCAGGCCGGGGGGCAAAGGGCGTATTCTGCACTAAGGACGTGGCTTTATTTTTTACGTCCCCGATCTTATCCAGCAGTTTGGAAATAGCGGCCACCGCTCCACTGGCAGCCGCCAAGGCGGTACCCGTCGCAATTGCGCCCAGCTCGCCGCTTAAATCTTCGAAACCTTCTATTTCCTGAAAGTCCCCGGCGAATTCCTCGTAATAAAGTTCTTCCCCTAAAATCTCCCGGATGGAGCTGTTTTCATCATAATTACCCCCATCGAAAACTTCGCCTAATCCTTCTAATCCGCGTACTTCCCGGTTTTTGTTGCCTTTGCCCGTGAGAATGGCTTTTCTTAAATTGGAGGGTTTACCCCCTGCTCCGTAAAAGATCTTTTCAAGGCGTCTTTTGGTGTGCACCAGTCTCCGGTGTTTGCCTATGTCGATCCCTTTTTTCCGGGCATCGGCTTCTGATAGGTAGGCATACCTGATGCGTTCGGCCACTTTCATCATGTTCAGTTTCATGGCCAGTAAAAGACCATTCCGCAGCAGAAGGGTGGCAGGGTTGATCTTGTTTACTACGTGAAGGGCCTTTTTGGCCACCTTTCCGACCTTCCTGCCGAATTTTTTTACGCCTCTCCCTATCCTTTTTCTCAATTTCCGTAAGAAGCCTAATTCCCCTTCAGACAGGCCGTCGAGGAAGTCTTCAACGTCTATATTGGCCCCTGTGAAGTCAAGCAGATCGTTGGTTTCGTCATAAAAGGGATCGTCTAAAATTTCGTTATCGGCCAATGTGTCACTTTCGAGGCCGCTTAAATAGTGTAACTCCATAATTTTTATTGGCTTATCGATTTTTTCCTTGAAGGGCGCTTCGTAATCGAAGGTGTCTACCACGCAATCGAGCGTGATGTATTTTCCCTTACCCGGTACAATGGGGTAGATGTGCTGAAAGTATTCCTTGTTGTTTTTGGTTACCCGTAGGGTATGGTTGATGTTGAGGTTAGTAAGGATGCTGGAAATGAAAACCGTGTAGCAATCGCAGTCCACTCCCCCGTCACTGCCGTCCATCCTGCGTTTGCGCTCGAACCAGCTCCGGGAAGGCCGCCGTATTTGTTCTTTGCCTTTTTCATCGCGGCGGTAGGGAATATGATCATAGACAAAATGCCAAATGTTACTACAGGTTTCACGTTTGGTTTTACCTTCCAGTAGCTTACTGATTTTGGTGGTGTCTCCTTTGGTCTTTTGTACTACTTTAGGGATCAGTTCAAGGGTATCGGCCAGGTCGGCAGATCGTTTGATCACGGTATCTTTCCAGTCAGGCCGGGGAAACAAACGATCATACTGTTTGCCGGGTTTGATATGGGCATGATTAAGCCGCTCCATCGGCTGTCTTTTTAAGGGTGATGGATTCGGTTTTCTCGTACGGGATAGCCGGGCCGATGCCTATGTCGATCTCGGTAATGGTTACGGCTTGCAGGACGATCCCTTGAGGGTTGCCTTTGAGCAGCTTCAAAAGGTCTTTAGAAAGGCCGGTAAGGTTTAGCAGGGGAATAGTAATGGTAATGCCGGTAATGGAGGTTTCGCCGTGCGGCGGAAGGGTAATATTGCGGTCTGCCACTTGTGAGCTGCCGATAGACCGGCCTTTGTAGGTGAGCCTTACGAAAGGGTATTTCAGGGAAAGGGCACCCCCGGCGGGATTTTTGAGTTTAACATCTATACGGATGATGATGTCTTTAAAGCTGATGTGGTGAATTTGGGCAGTGGTTATGCTTTCCAAATGGTTGGAAGTACGGCGTAGGCGCAGGAAGTAATATCCTGCGCCTGCTACTAAACCACCGCCCACCAGTAATTTCCACATCACTTTCCTTCGAGTTTTTTCAACCGGTCGTCATGATCTTCCAGCCGACTTTGGAATGCTTTGGATAACGTATCGAACAACCGGGCATGGGTGTTGAGTTCTAAGTAGAGCTGGTTCACCCGCCCGATCAAGTCCTTAAAATCTTTGTGCAGGCTTTTGAGAAAATAGCCGATGACAAGGAAAGAAAGGGTGACTATGGTGAGTAAGAAACTGTTGATCAAAAGTAAAATCTCCGGATTTTTCATCATGTGTTTTTGGTTTTGTTCTTGCCGTTTCGTTCGCGTTCACGCCACATTTTCAATACCCGGTAGCCACATTGCGTTTTGAATGCTGCGCCCCATAGCAGGGCTTCGAAATCATCTGCGTTGGTTTCCGGTGCTTGTTGTGATGTGTTCGTAATTTCCGGCTTCATACCATGAAAGTAAGGAGGGGCTTTTCAGCGCTTTCCGGTTAGGGCATGAAGGGGGAAGAAATTTGAAGTTTATTGATCGTGTGGGCAATAACGTTCAGAAAAAGAGGGAGTAAGCTACAAAATGAGGATTACAGCAGTTTTACGGCGCTTTTGCAAGACAGGTAAATTAATTACCGAATATTCTTTTTTCTATCTATTTTGTTATTTCTTTATGGAAACTGATAGGCTTTAACGTTTGAAAACAACCCTCAATCATCTACCGGAAAAGAAACAAAAAGAGTTACGGCTCATCACTGACTACATACGCGAAGTGTTCGATCCGAAGGCGGCTATACTTTATGGAAGCTACGCGAGAGGTGATTGGGTGGACATAGAACGGGAGTATCAAAGTGATTATGATATTCTGATTATATGCGGCCACAAACAAAAAAGGAACTATACACTGCGTAGCGAATTGGAAGAACGCGTCCGTATGGACGACGATATAGTCACCAGCGTCAGCTTCAATTATGAGCAGTATTCGGTAGTCAACAACGAAATACGGAAATACAATTACCTATTCATCGATATTAGACGGGAAGGTATTCTGCTTTATTCCAAAGGTGAATTCAAGCTAGAAGATGTCAAGGATCTGGAACCGAAGGAAAGGTATGAAAAGTCTGTTCAGGATTTTGATTATTGGAAAAAGAGTTCACTCACAGCATTGAAAGGATATAATTTTTATTCAGAAGAAAATGATCTCAATTGGGCAGCGTTTCATCTGCATCAATCCACGGAACATCTTTATGTGGCCCTCCTGTTGGTTTTTACTGGTTACAAACCAAAAACCCACCATCTGGATGACTTGGAGAAATTGGTACTCCCTCTCTACAAAAAAATACACGAGGCCTTTCCGCGTGAGACCGAAGCTGAAAAGCATCTTTATGGCCTGTTGAGAAATGCCTATGTGGATGCACGGTACGATGTGAATTACAAGATAACGAAGAAGGAATTAAATGCCCTTTTTGCTTTGGTGGAAAGGTTCAGGGGGTTAGTTAATGATTTGTGTGATCAAAAGTTGAAGGAGTTGAAAGGACTGTTTTAACGTGATTAATTTTCATCATGAAAACAAGTCTGGATCATCTACCGAAAAAGAAACAGAAAGAGCTGCGGTTAGTTATCGATTACATAAAGGAAGTGTTCGATCCAAAAGCGGCCATACTTTACGGAAGCTACGCGAGAGGCGATTGGGTGGACATAGAGCGGGAGTATCAAAGTGACTATGACATTCTGGTTATTTGCGACCACAAACAAAAAAGGAACTATACGCTGCGTAGCGAATTAGAAAGACGCATAAGTATGGACTATGACATTGCCACATGGGTTACCTTCAATTATGAACAATATTCGGAAGTCAACAACGAAATACGGAAATACAATTACCTATTCATCGATATTAGGCGGGAGGGTATTTTACTGTACTCCAAAGGTGAATTCAAGCTGGAAGATGTAAGGGAGTTGGAACCCAAGGAAAGGTATGAAAAGGCTGTTTTTGATCTTGATTATTGGAAGGAGAGTTCACTAACATTCTTAAAGGTATACCGATTCTGTTTGGAAGAAAGTTATTTTAATTTGGCAGTGTTTCATCTCCACAAATCGACCGAACATCTTTACGTGTCTCTCCTTTTAGTTTATACCGGTTATAAACCAAAAACCCACCACCTGGACGAGTTGGAGAAAATAGTATTTCCCTTTTATAAAAAAATATATGAAGCTTTCCCACGTGAAACGATGGCTGAAAAGAACCTCTACAGCCTATTGAGGAATGCCTACGTAGATGCGCGGTACGATGTGAATTACAAGATAACGAAGAAGGAACTAAATGCCCTTTTCGCTTTGGTGGAAAAGTTCAGGGGGTTGGTCAATGACTTGTGTGAAAAGAAATTGAAGGAGTTGAAAGGACTTATCTAATGCGGTTCATCACGCTTATATTTTTCGTGTAAACGATAGAAATACAACTTTACCCTAAACGACTACAACTACGCGGATACAAAAACTACAGCGACTACGCTTTAATACCTTATTGTTTTATTTAAGTTATTGAATATCAATTATATTATAATTATGTATTCGTTGTAGTCACGAAAAGTTAGAAATTTTATAGGCTATGATATTTTGGTTAAAAATTTGTAATTGAGGCACTTATGGAGGGTTTGCATTTAACTGGATATGAAGTACTATTTAAAAATTTGTATCCGCTACCGGCAATACAGTCATCAATAGAACCCGTAGCTTTCATTAAAACATTGCTGAATTATGAAGCAAAAAAAGATATACCGGACAGAATATGGAGGATATACTCTACACGGCAATTTTAAATTTGAGTGGTCTGATTATGAAAGGGAAAGAAAAAGAAGTGATGGGGAATGGTATTGCATAAGTTGTAATATACGGGCGGAAGTCAAGGGCAACAAAGTATCTTGTCCAAATTGCAAATCCGTTTCAACTTATTCTGTTGAATAGTTAATCAAAGGATGAACGAATGTTTTGCTGGAATTGGGTCTCGTCACTGTCAGTACGCTCGATGACCGGGTAAACATTGCGGGGCTGGCCGCTGATCCGCTTGGAAACCTTTTTGCCGAAGCCTAGTTTTTCCATAGCCTGTGATAGTTTGCGAATAGAAAGTTTCATCCCCGACCAGGCATTCATTTTTGCTAAAATTTCGGAAGGCATTAGAAACTTCGCCTGCGGATCTGTAGCTTCACAAGGCTCGAATAATTTCATCAGCCATTCTTCCTCCACCGATACCTGACGGTACAACTCGTTCACCGTGTTGAGTTGCTGTATTTCTTCTTTAGAGAACCAGTAAGAAAACCCCGCATTGAGCAGGTGAAGGGCCTGCGCCCACACTTTATCCATGTCTACCTTTTCATCGAGGTCGATACCTTCTGCCGTAAACACGAGGTATCTGCGGTTCTCCACATCGGTTAGGAAGCGGGGGTTGTTTACGCTGCCCATGAAGTTACACACCCGCTTGCGCCTACGGGTAAGCCGGTGCCATGCTTTCCGGTTGGTAACAAAAGGGGCGGTAATGATAGCTTTCATAGAATTGAAGTCCTTACCGAAAATGGTTTCCAATTGGTCGTCGATGTTGACGAACCACTTTTCGGCTAGGAAGTTAGCCGTGTTCTGGTCGGTAAGTGATGGGTTGATATGCGAACAGACTAGGAAGTCATACATGGTATCAGGACACAGCCGGTTCAGCCACGTTGTTTTACCGATACCCTGACCACCAACCATGATCAGGCACAGGTGGTTAATACCCCGCCCTAATGCGGTGGCTACGCTGGCCACCAACCACTTTTTCAGGTAGGGAAGCCAGAGATCGCGTAGGTGTGTATCTGCTACCTGTACATCGGCAATAGTAACGGTCTCTGCTAATGCCTTTATGTAATCGTTCCCGTCATAAGCTGGCAGTCGCGCTACATAATCTTCAATGGGGTGGTGTCCGGGAAACAGATCGGAGTTCAGGATTTTGATTAGCAGGGCATCGGATATTTTAAAGCCATTCAACTGCAGGTCGATCCAAATGCTATTGATCTTTGCCTCGTCGAGTACCGTAAAATGGTCTTCCTCTACTGGCCGGTATTCGATCTCAAGGGCGAGTACGTTTCTACGGATTTCATATTTCAGTTCGAGGTAATCTTTGATTTCGAGGATTAAGTGTTTTTTGGCCGGTTTGTTTTTCCTGCCGTTTTTCTTAATCTCTTTATGTTCCAGCATATTGTCTTTTTTCCGGTTTTCGGGCAAGGGCTTCCAGCTCGTTCCTCCATCGTTCCTGCCCCTTTTTCATTAGAATGGTCATGACTGTATTTCTTTCCTGTTCCGGTAATCGGTCTATAAGCTCCATGAGCTGGTAAGGAACCTGTATCGTTCCATCCCTATAATGATCTACGGCCATTGTGATAAGGTAGTCCTTGCCTTTGTTCATCCAGGCGACAAAGTCCATAATGCCATGAATAATGCAAATGGCCTCAAAGCTTATCTTGATGTCTTCCAACTCCCGGTACTCCTTCGACTTCTTCAATGCGAGGTGATAATTTTCGTATTGGAGGTCTTCAATGATCTCCGTTGTGAGATGCTGGTAATCTATCAAGGCTTTGATGATGGCATTGTGTAGAGATATGAACCTATCGCTTACTTTGGTTTCGTCGGCCAAGTATTGCAGGTTCTCTTGGAGCATAGTCACCGCCTTTTCGAACCGCTGATTGATCTTATCATACCCGTCCATCATCCTCTTTACCATTCCCGACCAGTGAAGGCGGCCCGATAATGTCGTAAATGATCTTGATCTGCTTGGGCGTGTAGGTTCGGCCTTTTCTTTCGCCCACCTCATCCAAGTGAGGTTCCAGCCAACTGGATATGGTTCGTAAGGTCACGCCATAAGCGTGCGCTAATTCTTGCTTTGTTTGGGGTTTGTAAACTTCCTCCATCTTAAAGTACTGATTTAGAAAATGTAACAATTGATTCACTTACCGGCTTTTTGTGCCGATATAGAGAGATAATTGAAAAATCAGACAATTATCGATGTAGGGAGGTACTTAAAGACACTAAGATAAAAATCCTAGCATTGCAAATTTATAGAACTCAACGAACATTTATTTGCTTATAACAAATAATTTCTTTAAAGAACTTTCAATAACTAGCGTAAACTAACGATTTGTGACGAAACTTTTGGAAAGTGGTAGGGGTTGAGGCGGGATTATAGGTTTGGTTGGTCAGGTAACAGCTAACTAAGGAGTTGCTTACCGGTTAGTAATTCTTGATCAATTTTTTC
>NZ_JBXEQE010000035.1:0-72228 GCF_056858335.1 Agaribacillus sp. DX54 | reverse complement strand
ACACTAAGACACAAAGGGACACAAAGAACTTTGTCGAAAACGTTGTGCAACAGCTAAGTCTCGCTTGTGCTATTTATTAAGAACTAAATTGCGCTACATCCAAGTCGGCTTGTGTGAAGTTACGGAAGGCTTATAAACCCAAAGCAAAAAAATAAGGCCGGAAAATCCAGGCCTTATATGACTAAAATCTGCGATAAATTCGACTACTTAATTTTCTGAAATATTGTCAACCTACTCAATAATTCTGTTCAAACTTAACTGTATACTGCTATAGCCCATATCCAGGGGTACGACGTTGACCTTTTCGTCTCCGGAAGATTTGTATTGGTGGATGTCTATCAACCCCTTATCGCCATATACTACAAACTTTGTTTCATCTTCCGAGCCATGATTACTCATTATTTGATTGATAACATCCCTTTTCATATTATAGGTTCCCTCATCAATAATGAAGATATCCGGTATCATTTCATTGTAAATCAATACTTCCTCAATATCAAAAAAGGTATATATGTTACAATTAAATTTTCTCTCGATTTTCAATACCAGAATACTGATATCTATCAAATCAGAGTCAATCAGAAATATCGTAGGCTTTTTCATCATATGCTTAGTGTTTTACTACTACATTAACCATATCTGTGCCTAAAACTAAAATCGCCGTTTTCACCTAAAAAACAGCGATTTATAAAGTATTTGATTGGTTTTTTATCCCAGATCGGGAAAATTTTTCTAATAATGGTATTACCTCACGACCTGTTAAACCAGCACCTCTTCATGCTTTAATTCCTCGTAAGCCTGTCGGCATGTGGCTTCGAGCCGGGCAATGAGTTCGGGGATCTGATCTACATTTTTACCTTTCAGACCGTTGATTTCAATGGTTTCAACCACATTTTTGATCGAATTCATGCCCATAAAAACAATCGAAGGTTTGATGCGATGGGCGATGTTGCCTACCTCCCTCCACTTTTTCTCTTCAGCGGCTTTTTTAATATCCTCAATCATGACCGGATTGTTTTCTATAAATGACAGGATCATATCTTTTATAAACGCTTCGTCATTGTCGCTGATATCTTTCAGGTAAGACAAATCAACCACTACCTTTGACCTTTGACTGGCTTTATGAGTATCGTTTTTTATATCGTTCTTACCTTGTTCCTCCAGGTTGTCTTTTGGTTTGATGTTAGTGAGTTTTATGATCTTGTTGAACAGCTCTTCAGGGATAAAGGGCTTTGGCAAGTAGTCATCCATGCCTACTTCAAGGCATTTTACATTATCACCTTTAATGGCATTAGCAGTAAGGGCAATGATCGGAACATCGGCTTTTGGGGAAATAAAGTTGTTGCGGATATACCTGGTTGTTTCAAAGCCGTCCATGACCGGCATTTGGATATCCATCAGCACCAGGTCGTAATCGTTTTTTCTGATTTTTTCCAGGGCGATGTAACCATTAGCTGCCATATCAACTTTACAATTCCATTTTTTCAGGATGTTGGAAGAGTACATTTGATTGATATCATTGTCTTCCACCAGCAATATTGATAACCTGTCAAAAGAGCCCAGCTCCTTAATTTTTAACCTGGTATCCTTGTTGCCTTCCGGCTTTTGTAAATCCCAGCCTTCGGTTTTATCATAAGGGATGGAAAATGAGAAAATAGTTCCTTCCCTTTCGACACTTTCCACCTGGATGAACCCTCCCTGTAATTCGACCAATTGCTTACAAATAGCCAGCCCAAGACCTGTACCGCCAAACTTTCTGGTCACACTTTCATCGGCCTGCCTGAAACTGTCAAAAATTGAACCTATTTTATCGGCGGGAATACCGATACCTGAGTCAGCCACCGTAAACTTCATCACCACGCGGCCAGTCACAATTTTCTCCACCTGGGCACTTACCTTAATATAACCCGCATAGGTGAATTTTACGGCATTCCCTATCAGATTCATCAATATCTGGTTTAGTCTTACAGGATCCCCCAGCAGTACGATTTTGGCTTCCGGGGCAATGTGATAGGACAATTGCAAACCTTTCTCGTCGGTTCGGTATTTGAAAGTCTCAATAACAGAAGAAATCTGATTTTCAGGGATAAACCCTATTTTTTCAAAGTTAAGTTTTCCCGATTCTATTTTTGAAATGTCCAGAATGTCATTGATAATTACTTTCAGGTTTTCGGCAGAGCTTTGAATTCCATTTAAATACTTTTTCTGGTCCAGTGTTGGGTTGGTTTCAGCCAATAAATTGATCAGGCCTGCGATACCGTTGATCGGTGTCCTGATCTCATGACTCATATTGGCAAGAAACTGCTCCTTTGCTTTTTGCACACTTAATAATTCTTCTGCATCTTTCTTTCTTTGGGTGATATCCACCGAGATACTCAGCATCTGGATAGTCCCCTCATCGGCCGGTAGCGCTTTTTTGGTGGTTTGAAACCATTTTACCTCTCCGTTGGGCAGAGTAAATGATTCTTCCACAATGATTTCCTCACCCCTTAATATGGCCTCTGTATCTGCTTTGGATTCATTGTACAGCTCTTCAGGACCCGATTTGGGGCTGGCGTTCAACATGTTGATGACCTCTTTTTTTGTTGAACCGTGTAAATCTGCCACGGCCTGGTTGATCAATTGAAAGGTGCCTGCTTCATTTTTCACATAGATAAGGTTTGGGTCCGTATCTATTACCTGCTGGATAAACTGCTGTTGTTTTTTAAGTTCATTGTTGGTTTGAATTTTTTCCGTAATATCGCGGCAGTCGAGGATCAACCCTTCTACCCCCTCCTTATCCATTAAGTTGATACTGTTGGACTCAAGGTATTTATATTTCCCATCGGCGCACAAGAACTGATACTCAAGTTTTTGTACTTTTTCGTCCCTGATGCTTTTATCAAAGCCATCTTTAAAATGTGTGAGATTTTTGGGATGAACAAAATCGAAAAAGTTTTTTCCTACCAAAAAACCGGGATCATAACCCAATGTTTCTTTGGATGAAGGGTTGTGATACAGAATGATACCTTTAGGATCGAGAATGATGATAATGTCAGAGCCATATTCAACTACCGATTTGTTAAAGGCTTCATGGTCGATATAGTCTTCCAGCCTGTTGTACTGTCTTTTATGAACGCTTATCCATTCGAATGTGGACGTTAAGAGATTGGCGGCCACAGCAAACAGGCTCTCCTGTAACTCATTAAAAACTTTTACTTCATGAATGAAAACCGTAACAACCGATGCAACAGTGTCACCAAAATAAGCGGGGATAGCCAGCAAACTGCCGTTTTTGTGAAAACACGTACCCTTCAGTTGCACAGCGTGTTGGTCATCCAGGCATTCTGAAAAGGCAGCACTACTTTTTTGTGAAAGTGTCTTATACAAAAAATCCGGTGCCCCCGCAGACGTAATACAGCTTATTTCTTTTTCCGTCAAACCACCGAAAAGTAAAGGAACCAGTTTGCTTTCTTCTCTTTTAACTCCCCAATAAATCACTTCAAAAGAGCCTTCCACCAGATGTACGAATGATTCGTACATCAGGTCTTCCAGGTGCTCTTCTGTTCTGGCTCTGGAAAAATTTCTGTTTATGTGGTTTAGTTTTTCGAGATTTTCAATTAAAGTATGGCTGTGTTTCATTAAAGTAGTTTTGGTTATCCGGAAACTTCCAGTTCTCGTTCTTTGAGATAGCGGTATATGGTTGATTTTCCAATATCCAATTTGTTAGCTACCTTGATGACATTATTATCATATTTTTCAAGAAAATGCTGAATAATGCGATGTGTATACTCTTTTAATGTCAAATCTTCGTACGCGAAGTTATTCTCCTTTACCACACTGTTGAAATTAATTTCGGCATCAGTAATTTCATCTTCACTGGTAAGCACGGCAGCCAGTTCAATGACAGATTTCAATTCCCTGACATTACCGGGCCACGGGTATTTAAGTAATTTTTCTTGTGCTGATTTGCTGATAGATATTTTTCCCAGATCATTTTCATGACAGAACTGGTCCAGTAAATAGCGTGCAATAATAACAATATCGTTGTCACGATCCCTTAATGCCGGTAAACTGATTGGCAGTCCCAGCAATCGGTAGTACAAGTCTTCCCTGAATTTGCCATTTTTCACCTCTTCGGTCAGGTTCCGATGGGTGGCTACGATGACACGGGCATCTACCTTGATCACCGAGTTGCCACCAACCCTGGTGATTTCTTTTTCCTGAAGTACCCTCAGCAATTTAGATTGAAGATTGAGATCCATTTCGCCAATTTCGTCCAGAAATATCGTTCCGCCCTGTGCTTCTTCAAATTTTCCCAGCCTTCTGGCCACAGCACCTGTAAATGCACCTTTTTCATGGCCAAACAACTCACTTTCAATAAGATCTTTGGGAATCGCCGCTATGTTGACGGCGACAAACGGGTTTTTCTTTCTTTCCGAATTATAGTGAATGGCTTTGGCCACCAGCTCTTTACCGGTACCTGTCTCGCCGGTTATCGATACGGTTATATTGGTTTTAACGGCTTTTTCAAGTATTGAGAATACTTTTTTAATTGCTTTACTGTTGCCTATAATGCTGTTTCCGAACTCATACTTCTCAGAGATTTCTTTTTTCAAATGGGCAATCTCATTGACAAGCGACACATTTTTTCTGGCGTTGTTAATAGAATTAATCAGCCGGTCTTTGGTGTCCTCATCTTTGGTGATATAGTCGTAAGCTCCCAGTTTTAACAGTTTTACTGCGGTCCTTACTTCCTCCTGTCCGGAAATAATTATGACGGGCAGGTTTGAGTCATAGTTTTTGATCTTTTTCAATACCTCTTCACCGGAAATATCGGGCAATGTATAATCCAGTGTAATGATCGTAGGCTTCTCATGTAAATGTGCTATGCATTCCTTCCCTGTAGAAAAAATTCTCAATTCATTGTCCGGATTTAATTCTAGGACATATCTAAGAAATTTTACGTAGGTTGGATCATCCTCGACAGCAAAAATTTTTACCGGCTCTTCATTGTACATAATATTTCACTCTTTGATGTATGTTACCAATTAAAATCGTTGAATTATAAAATACAGGGGTTTTTTTATCATATAAACATAATATATTTTAGGCATTAAAATAAATCAAAAGTTCAATACGACGCCGTAATCTTAGACAAAACCTTACGGACCTACGCATTAGATTTTATTTGTATTATTCCAAGGTAATGCGGATCGTTTCGATCCATTCGGGGTACTTTCTCTTATTTAAATTGGCACAATTAATTTAATCTTACATAGACCATGTGCTATTATTCGGATTTTGATAGTATTTTTGATGTTTGTCTAAACAGGCAAAATGAATTATTGTTAAATTTTTGATAACGCGTGGCCTATGAGCAGCTCGATTGATAAAAGTTTTGTAGTGCCCGCCCGTTTGATTTTTGTCATGTGGGCGGTTTTTAGTGTGGAGTTTTTTTTGCAGATCAATCTGGGTGTATTCGGGATTTATCCAAGAAAACTAAGCGGATTAATTGGTATTTTGACCGCCCCTTTAATTCATGGCAATCTTGGGCATATCATTTCCAACACATTTCCGGCGCTGTTTCTTGGAACTACTTTATATTTCCTTTTTGACAAGATCGCTCAGAAAGTGTTTTTACAATGCTATTTTTTAACAGGTATTCTGGTTTGGCTTTTTGCCCGTTCCTCTTATCATGTAGGAGCAAGTGGATTGATTTATGGTCTGGCTTCTTTTTTAATATTTTTTGGGCTTTTCCGGGGTGATTTTAGGTCACTTTTGGTTTCGCTGTTGATTTTTGCCATTTACAGTGGCTTGTTTTATGGCGTTTTTCCTTCACATCCCAATGTCTCCTGGGAGTCTCACCTGTTTGGCGCCATAGTAGGCATTTACCTGGCAGCAAAATTTAGTAAGGTAAAAAAAGTAAATAGTTGATAGTCAAATAACCGGAGGCCGGGGATTTTATTCGTTTATAACAATCTTGTCAATCACGTCCCCTTGCCTGATCTGATCAATGATATCCAATCCATCTACAACTTTGCCAAAACAGGTATGTTTTCTATCCAGATGCTGTGTATTACTTCGGTTGTGACAAATAAAAAATTGCGATCCCCCGGTGTTTCTTCCTGCATGGGCCATGGATAAGACACCCCTGTCATGGTATTGGTTTTCACCGTTTAACTCGCAGTCAATGTGATACCCGGGACCACCCGCGCCTGTACCTTGCGGACACCCTCCCTGAATCACAAAGTTTGGAATTACCCGGTGGAAAGTAAGGCCGTCGTAAAATCCTTTTTTAGATAATGATACAAAATTTTCAACCGTTTTAGGTGCGTCATTTTCATAAAACGTTACTTTCATAACACCTTTACCGGTATGAATCTCGGCAGTTTTCATAGGTATTGCAAATGATTAAAGCTTGTTAAAATGGTAGTTTTTCATTGTCCCCCTCATCTTCCTGCATCCATTCAGGCTCTGAAATGGAGTCCATCGAGGTAGTATGTTGTGAGGCGACACCGTCCTGACCGTCATCTCCAGGCTGTAATCGCCAGGCTTGCAGGCTGTTAAAATATTTGATTTCCCCTTTCGGGTCAGTCCACTTTCTTCCTTTCAGATTAAAGAATACATTAACCTCCTGCCCGACATTGAAACTGTTCAGCAGGTCGCATTTTTCCTGAATGAGCTCGAATTTTAAAAACTCAGGATATTGAGGATTCTCCGCATATTCCAGGATAAATTCCCTTTTGCGAAAGGTATTCGTAACGTCCTGCGTATCATATATTTCCAGTATTTTGCCTTTGATTTCCATAATATTAAATTAAAAATACAGCCAAACTATTGGTTGTAAATTTAATCAATTAGTTCATATTTTGAAGAGAAACTTTTAATACCTGCTGTAGAATCCCCGTATCCTCTGTGTCAATTGATTATAAATCGGGTCTGTAAAGGCAATAAATAATTCCTGGGGCGGGGGCGGAGGGATTTCCTTTTTTTTACAAATGGCCAGTTGTTCTTTATCAAGGGCCCGCTCATCTCCGTTAAAATAACCCCATTCGGTATACCATACAAATTCGCTGGCAAAGTTTTCGCTAAACAATACTTTTTGACTATGGGCGTCTACCACCAGCATGTTCAATACCCCTGAAGAAATTACTTGTTTGCGAAAGGTGGTCAGTTTAGCCTTGACTTCGCCAAATACATCCACGACACTGTCTTTTTCAATTTTTAGTTCTCCTACCTTTACATTTTCCTTTACCAGGTTTTCGACCGTTTCCTTTACATGTGTTTGTCCAACCAGGAAATCCTGAAATTGGATTTTCATCAACTGATCCGGGTGCTCCAGATTTTCTACCTGAGCCTCCCGGGGTGAATAATACCTTACAAATTCATTGGTGTTGTAGGAGCTGAGGAACTCTTGCACTTTTTCCTGGAAAAAGTCTGCTGTGACCTTATAACGAAGCGATGGTACAGGTATCTGGTTGACCACCACTTTCAGCGTAGCGTAATATTTCGCCTCATCAATTTTATCGCGGGTGTCTTTAAATCCCGGTACAAACCGGTCAGCTTCCATAAAATCAAAGTAGGCCTGCTTGGCCCCTTCCCGTGTGTTGCTGTTTAATGCCAGTAATCCTGAAATATAACTTTCCTCTGCCGCTTTGTTTTTTGACTCAACCAATTCACTGTAATAGCTTTTTGGATTGGGAATGATATTTAATGCCCCGGGAGATTTGCGGATAGCCTCATACATTTGGTTAATCTTTTCATAATTGTAAACCACGTTTCTCCATTTTTTGGGATCATTGGAGGCCATTAGATTTTTTGACTGATCCAGAAACCACGCCACCGACAGGGGATAACCACTTCTCAGCGTCTCCCGGGCCTTTTTTTGGTTGGGTTTACTTCTGAGCCTGTTGACAGCCTTCATGACCGCGTCATAGTAATTTCCCCTTTGCAACGATTTTTTGCCTGAGGAACAACCTGTGGACAATAATATGAAAGCCAGCAGTATGCCCGGATACAAGTATTTATTTGCCATGTTACAGATGGTTGTTAAAATAGGAGGCAATTTAATGCTAAACGCACAAGATGCCAGTTATTCTTACCTGATTTAATTGTTTATGTAAGCTTTTAATCCAAAAAGCTTAAAAAGAAGTTATCAAACGGGATAACCCTACAATAACTTCATAGTATGTTTAAAATAATTCTACACCAAAAAATGTTTCTAAAACGCTCATTATCACCAGAATACTCAAGACGAGCGGACAAATTATCCGGATGCCGAGGTCAACATATTTTTCTGCAAAACTCCCTTTGAAATTTGGATAACCGGCTTCCAGCTCTCTGTTGAGATTCTCTTTTTTCCACACGTAAGCGGCAAACAGCGTAATCAAAATTCCTCCTACCGGTAAAAATGTATCATTGGCTATATGACCGACAAATGTCATAAAATCTGTGGGCGATTCGGCACCTAAATAGGTGATAAAATTAGTGAGTATTTTCGAATAGCCATTTGCCATCAATGAGGGGATACCAATGATAAATACAATAACAGCCACTAGCAAAACAGCTTTTTTCCTTTCTACCTTATGTTCATCAACGGCATAAGATACCGGCACCTCTAATAAAGAGACTGTACTTGTGAGTGCTGCAAAAGATAATAACAGGAAAAAGGCTCCGCCAATGATCACTCCGAGATGGCCGCCGAGGCTTTCGAATACCCCCGGCAGGGTGATGAATATGAGACCTGCCCCACCGTTGGTGTCAAGCCCCTGAGAGAATACAAAAGGAAACAACATAAGGCCTGCCAGAAATGCAATGCCGACATCTGCCAGTGTTATCAAAGCCGCCGAGGCGACGATGTTTTCGTTTTTGTCTACATAACTTCCGTAGGTGATAATGGCACCCATGCCAAGTGACAGCGAGAAGAAGGCTTGCCCAAGGGCACTTCGAATGGTTTTTAGATTAATTTCGGAAAAATCGGGTACCAGATAAAACTCTATACCCTTCATCGCATTGGGAAGTGTCATGGCGTAAATGACTAACCCTATAATCATGGCGATGAGCGTCGGCATAAGAATCTTTGCAGCTTTCTCAATACCACCGGATACCCCCCTGGAGACTATAAAAATGGTGAATAGCATAAAAACAATTGCGTAGCCACCCACAGTGGTGATATCCCTTGTGAATTCACCGAAGCGGGTGCCGATGTCGAAGTTTCCAAGGATCATTTCCACAAAATATCCAAATGCCCAACCGGCAACAACGTTGTAGTAAGAAAGGATAAGGGTTCCGCAAAGAATGCCTAATACACCTAATCCCCTCCATTTTCTATACCCCAAAGCGGTATAGGCGCCTGCTGGATTCAATTGTGTCTTGCGACCAATGGCAATCTCTGTTACCATGACCGGAAATGCCAGAATAAAACAAAACAGAAGATACATGGCCACAAAGGCAGCGCCACCGCCCTGGCCGACTTCAAACGGAAACTTCCATATATTTCCTAGTCCCACTGCTGACCCTGCCGCTGCCAAAACAAATCCTAACCGGTTGGAAAAACCACCTCTTTGTGCCATATTTCTGAGTTTAATTTAGTTAAAAAATAATTTAATCGGATTTTGGATGGGGCCAGATGATAAATCATTCAGGATCTTGCGTGAATATTGGTTTAATGTTTGTCAAAAATAATTTCGAATATGGCAAAAAATATTTTGAATTTTAAATGAAGTGATAATTTATTATGCAATATTGTAGACATTCCTTTCAAACCGGATATAAAAAAGCGGGAAATTTTCTAGCCGAAAACTTCCCGCCTAACCTTATAGAACCGTGATTTTATAAGGCTACAAAGGTCCGATAATAGATTTTCATCTGCCACTTAAGTAAAACCTAAGCAGTGCTCAAACTTTTGACAGATATAGATTTTAAAATCATTTTCCTTTCGAAATAGTTCTTTTAAAATCAGGATCTTATATCTTTCATTTGCCTGTTAAAGGTAGATTCGAAAAGACTTGAATCCCAATTTTTTTGCCATTTGTTTTGCACAATTTTCCCACAACCAAAAACCTCTGAATCACATAGAAATCACAGGTTTATCCCCGTAATTGGCATGTTTATCCACAACTTATCCACAATTACGCACTCATTCCCAAAGTTGATCCAAAGAGGAACTGTTTTCCCAAGCCAATTTGGTAGGATACCTTTTTTAATATTAAAATAGCTTTGTTAGTTTTGAGTCCGGAATGAAAAGTTGCCTTCATGCAACCATCTATTTTACCATAAAAAATGCTGATAAAAATGAATAAAACCCTGGAAAGTGTAAGTGAATTTCATAAAACCTTCGGTGCCCCGGTGCTTGACACCCCACAAATCCCTGATGAAAGCCGGGTCAGGCTCAGGTTGGCACTCATCCTTGAAGAATTAAGTGAGTTAGCCGAGGCTTCGGGTGCAGCCGGGATTTTTAACGAAATGATGAAAAACAAAGTAGCCGCTTTTGAAGAAAAGGCAGAGGTGAAAGATACCGCCCAGGCACTTGACGCACTATGCGACCTGCAAGTGGTGCTGAATGGATCCACCTTGGAATATGGCCTTCAGGATATGTTTGACGAAGCCTTTGATGAAGTTCACCGGTCCAATATGAGTAAGGCCTGTGTCAAAGAAGAAGACGGATTGGCTTCTGTCGACAAATATGAACAACAAGGTGTAAAAACCCTTCTGGAAAAAGTAAATGGAAAATACGTCATCTACAGGGCGGCTGACCATAAAATATTGAAAGGTATCAACTATTTCAACCCTGAGATCGCCAAATTTGTAAAGTAATCACGCTACAAAACACGCTGTGCCGGTCAACACTACCGGAAGCACAGGCGCCACACGCGCAACGTTTTCGCCCAAATTCTTTGTGCCTCTTTGTGTCTTGGTGGTTAATCATTTTTCACCACGGAGGCACCAAGGCACAGAGGTTTTTGCCTTTTACTACTTTATCCGGTTAAATGAAACCCCTTCAAAATTTCGATACCTTTAACGGCGTACACCAGCAGCGTGGTCTTCAAGGCTCATGACCTGTATAGACGCCAGGGAAATTATGCAATAAGCCGTAAAATAGTAAAATCCGTTCTCCAGTTGGGCGTGAATCCCCTCATTGGATTTGGTAGCCAGATAGGCCAAAAAAACGCCTACGATAAATACGTCTGCCATGGACCATTTGCCGATGGCGTAAACAAAACGGTACAAGTCCAATCTTCTTTTAATTTGTTTGAAAAACAACACAATCAATAAGATAATTGCTTTGAGCAGTGGTACAACAATGCTGAAGAACAGGATGAGTGCAGCGACGACTTCATTGTCTTCCTTGAACAGGGCCTCGATGGTTTCTACGATGTTTTGGGTTCTTTCGTAAAAGGTCATTTTTCCCACAAGGGGTAGCTCCGCACCAATTTCAAGCGTTAAAATAGGGTTGGTTAGCCCCGGGTACAAACAAATTAAAGAGATGATGATCAGGAAAAAAGAGATTTTATTTCTTACCGACATGTATAGCGATTAATCAAAACAAAAATCAAAGAAATAATATTTAGCATAATAAAGAAAGAAATCGGCTGTTAATTGGTGGAAAAGAGTATACCGAGGGAAATCTCTAATCCGGTGAAGTCGACTTCCGATCCGGGAAATGATTCGCTGATAGTGTCGATCCCCGAATTCCCGCTACCGCCGGTCAGCGTTCCTGAAAGATTTACCGCTGCCTGCCCCAGGTAATAATAACCACCCATGGAGATTCCGAAATTATTTTTGATATACAAAATATATTCGGCACCGAAATGAATACCGAAACCGATATTGTTGTCGGCATCAAAATTTGAATTCAACACTTCCCAACCTGTATAATCAAGCAAAGCACGGTCAAGGTTTCCCTCATTGATCTTTTGGTCGAAGTTAAAAAAACTAAATCCACCACCTTTGATTTGAAAAACATGATTTTCTACACCAAACTCGAGCACCAGCTCCAAGGGAACCAGGACAGTAAATGCCGGCCCAATCAGAGGTTTTTTGCTTTCAAATGGCAGTTCTTTCACATTTAATCCGCTCATCCTGTACAGGGTGATTCCGGTTTCCAATGACAGATAATCGGTCATATTAATTCCCACGCCTCTTAATGAAATGGGGCTGATGGGTGCTGAGAAATAGCCGTTTTCAGGGATAAAAAAAGAGGCCGAAACACCAATCTCCTGCGCCTTCAACCGGTGATTATAAAACAAACAACTTAAAATTAGCGATACCATAACAGCTTGGCCTGGCATACGGTTTTTTAATACCGGTTTCATATTCATTTATCATCTTTGCTTTGGTCAAAAAGTTAAGATGTTAAATATTGGGCGGTAAAGCAAGCTTTTAGGCTTTCATTAAAAACTTTTTAGTCAACCGGGCTTGCGGCAATTCCCCGATCAAGGTGGCAATCCGCTCTGCCGCAGGGGTTTTGAGCAGTGCTGCCCACTCCCCCGTAACCCTGCAATCATATACCTTTCCGGTTACCGGCTTTTGCCAGGAATTAAGCGTTCGAAGGTGATCCCGGTGAGGTTTACTGTCGGGTTGAATTAGCACGACATCACTGCCGTAAGACTGCGGGATATGGTTACGGCATCCCTACCAAAAGAAATACCGGAAATTAAAAAAGATGCTCAGGTCTTTTATCCACACATTTCATTGCTGAGGGGCATTTTTTTACTCCCAAAACGGGAGAGTTTGACCAAAATCGGGCAACCGCCAGAGGGTTGTTTTTTATAGAATATACATATTTTGTATAAAAAATATTTAAAATACTAATAATCAAATATTTATATTATAAAATATAAAATAAAAAATCAATTTATAAAGTTCTAAAAGCGGAATTTAATAGTTAGTCTAAAAGCGACTTTGCCATGATGGTTTGGCTGATTCCCCTGGCTAAAAAGAAAATGATCAGGGCCAACCACAATCCATGATTATCATAATATTTGGTCAGGAAAAACTGGGCGGGAAGAAAGCAAATAACGGTGGCAATTAACATGGAATTTCTCATGGCCCTGGAGGCAGTTAACCCGATAAATACTCCATCCCAGATAAAAGGAACAGCCATCAACACCGGAGAGAAAACCATCCATGCGAGGTACTGTTTTGCCATTTTAAAAACGGGCTCCTGGTCGGTCATCATCTGTAAAATCGGGGTGCCAAAAACATAAAAAATACCGGTGAATATAAGACCGAGACCTACCCCCCAGATGAAACAAAACCGAATGGCCAGTTTTAGTTTTTTGTACATCCGGGCACCAAAATATTTTCCTGTAACCGACTCGGCGGCAAAGGCGAATCCGTCGATTCCGTAAGCGGCAATGGTGAAGAATTCCAGGAGTACAATGTTGGCGGCACCGACAGTAACACCGATGTTTCCGGATTGAATTTTGAAAAAAGCCAGGGCGAAAATCAGGCAAAGCGTTCGAATGATAATGTCCGTGTTTATCAGCAAAAAGGATTTAACGGCTTCCCGGTCGGCAATTGATTTCCACCTGAAGCAGGTGATGATTTTCCGGTGTTTTCTAAACAGTAAAAAACAACCGAGTACGAGGCCCGAATATTGTGCCACCACAGTACCAAGCGCTACACCTTCCGCTTTCATCCCAACATGTTCTACAAAATAAAAACTCCCCAATATGTTGATTGTGTTGATGACTATGGTCAGCACCATAGGTATTTTGGCATTTTGCATTCCCAAAAACCAACCGATGATCACATACATACTCAGGGTGGCCGGCGCAGCGTAGATGCGCACACGATAGTATAGTATCAGTGATTGCCGAACTTCCGGGGTAGTGTCAAATAAAACCACACCCACTTGCAGTAAAAAGGACTGAAACAGGAAAAGCAATAAACCTGCGGCAAGGGCTATGAGCATGGCACGAAAAAATATATGGGAAGTTCCCTGAAAATCCCTGCTTCCAAATGCCTGTGCGGTAATACCTGTAGTACCCATTCGTAAAAACCCAAAGCCCCAATAAAGAAAGTTGAATAAGCTGGTGCCGAAGCCTACGGCCAGGATAAAATGGGCTGATTCAAGATGCCCCATTAGCGCCACATCCACAACGCTAAGCAGGGGTACCGATAAATTGCTTACAATATTGGGTATGGCTAATTTTAAGATTTCTTTATTCAATGCTGCTATATTTTATTATCTTTAAATAAATAAAATCTTAATT
Organism: Agaribacillus sp. DX54; assembly: GCF_056858335.1. Classification (NCBI taxonomy): domain Bacteria; kingdom Pseudomonadati; phylum Bacteroidota; class Cytophagia; order Cytophagales; family Splendidivirgaceae; genus Agaribacillus; species Agaribacillus sp. DX54. The sequence goes on along the minus strand of NZ_JBXEQE010000035.1, from coordinate 58,027 downwards.
AACAATGTCCTCTTCTTCTATCAGAATTTTAGCAGTGATTTTTTTGGCCTTTTGCCTTATCCCTGTTTTATCTATTGTTTTTTCTGTTGTAAGATCAGTGGTTGGAGGAATTTTTGCTGTTTTCTTTTCCTTATTCAGTGCGTTGGGTTCGGTATTCGGATTAAAACTCTTTTTGTTTATTTTGTTGATTGCCGTTGTGGCCTACCTGTTTCGCAAATTTTAATAGGGAATGACCCTTTCCACAGTATTTCGCTTGAGAAAGCCTTTAATGATTTGCTGCACTTCATGATTGTCTTCTTCAGGGCTGATGCATTTTTTTAATACTTCAATATTGTCATACAGTTTAGTGTCACTGACATAGCCGTATCCCATGTATTTGCCCTTTTCGATTTTTACAACTGATCGCTCATTTTCTTCCCTGCCCTTGTCAATGATGAAAAAACTGAAGTGGTCGTATGCCATGGATTTTATAACTGCCATAGCCCTTGCATTATAATCTTCTTGTTGTTCTTTTTGGTGGCAATTTCCATCGCAATGCTGCATTAAATGCCTCATGCAGGGGCCACTTGTATAGTCCAGCCCGGTAAATTTCGGGCAGAGGTCGAATTCTTCGGTGACCCGGCTTAAAAATCCCTTGGCCTGATTTTGAGAGGTGAAAACAGCGAGCGGATGATTTTTACCGGATATTTTACCTGCTCTGAAGTGGATAAACCCGTCGATCAGAAAATCGGAAAATACACCATAATTAAATCCGGATTTAACCTGGGCTCGGTTGAAATAGGGCTTGTGGCGTTTGATTTCCGCAGATTCAAGTAACATCGATATGAGTTCGCTTCCGGTAATCACATATTCGATGCAGGTGATTTCATTCCGTAATTCGATGGCTTTCAGATGATCGAAATTGTTGAGATGCGCCCTGATTCTGGATTTTATATTTTTACTTTTTCCGACATAGATCAGTTCATGGTGTTCATTGAAAAAATAATACACACCGGTTTTGGCAGGTAAGGCATTGATCACCTCGGGTGACAGGTTTGAATTCAGATGTGATGGCAACAAGCCTGGTTTACCGCCATGGAAGATGATATTGCCCTGATCCCGTGCAAGCAGCATCTCAAAGAGTGTTACTGTTGCCATTGCATCCCCCTCAGCCCTGTGGCGGTGGCTGATCTCGATGCCCAATGCTTTGCAAAGCTTACCCAGACTATAGGAGGTTTTTCCCGGTATTAAAAGCCTGCTTAATTTGACCGTACATAACTTTGGCCGGTTAAAGTCATATCCCAGGCTTTTGAACTCTGAGCGTATAAAATTGTAATCAAAGCCCACGTTATGGGCCACAAACACAGCGTCTTTAGTAAGTGCTACAATCTTTTTAGCTACTTCGTAGAATTTAGGAGCATCGGCTACCATGGTATCATCGATACCGGTCAGTTCGGTAATGTAAAAGGGTATACGCCTTTCCGGATTAATTAAGGTCGAGTATGCTTCGATAACCGCTTTACCATCGTGTTTGAAAATTGCGATTTCAGTAATTTTATCCGACTTTGAATTACTGCCGGTCGTTTCAATATCTATGATGGTGAACATTACCTTCAAATTTATGAATTTTAGAAGGTAATTATAAAGGAGGATAAAAAAAAGACTGGCGCCCTGAATTGGACGCAATTTGCCTTTTCATATCACGATAGCGTTATGTGAGATTAATATTTTATGCGGTTAGTCGGGGTTTAAACCTTGTTAATATCCTTTCGTTTTAAGACTTCATTCCAAATCTCATTCTCTTGTTTGATTTGGTTCATCACCCGATTATGAATTTGTACTTTTTTGAAATAGCTCCGGATCAATACAATGATCACCCCCACAAGCACTACAACCAATGCTCGCAGAATTAACATTCCGAACATACTAAAATTTATTTTTAAAGTTTACAATTTGGATTATTTGTTCAGCCTACCAATAAATGGCTGACAACCGACAATTTGTGGTTGGTACAGAGTGTAGGAGTTTTGATAAGGGCAAGATACTACAAACATTTTATTGAGCGTAGGCCAATCCTTTGATAAAGGAATTTGGGTAATGTATCCAATAAAAATGTAAATATTCTCATGTCAGATTGAAGAAAAGGAATAGAAACGATGTCCCAAAATGGGACTATAAACCGCCCAAAAAGCCTGTTTAACCACTTTTTTCTGAATTTTTCATGAAAATGGCAGTGCCAACCAACCCGGGACGTTGGTTAAAGTTTTCAAATTTCAGATTACCTTTCCAATGTATCAAAATCCGCTTTGCCGGGCAAAACGAGGTTATAATCGGGGTGTAATAATTCAACCATCACATGAAAAGTTTTATTTCTTCAGACTTATTTTAACATTGTCATGGTACAAAATGGAGCAAGAAAGTATTGTGTGGATTGGCAAAACAGCAATTGGTCTTTGTTACGGAAAAATCACGTAGCGCTAAATACGGCCCTTCAGGACAAATAAAAATTGCAGCGTTGCAGGGTGAAGTATCGAGAAGATAACGTAACACAAGGATCTCGGAAGTTATACCGGGAAGTTACCGACAGCAATTCCCGGTATAACCAAAGTCATTGGACTACCTTGCGGGTAGCTGTCATAGGATACTCATCCCCATTGGCGTTGACCGAGCCTGTAAAAGTTTCACCTTCAAAAAGCCCTTTCACATCGATGGTGATACCTGGTCCGGCCAGGTATACACTGGCTGTTAATTGATTGTCAACGATGGTCAGGTTATCCATATTACCTTCGCCGAAGTTATCAGTAATCATTTTGCCGGAGAAGCCATCATCCACAGAGGTGATACTCATAGTACCCACAGCATCACCCATGGGTGTATCTTTCACAACGTAATTCCATGTGCCGGCCGGGGTATACTTGTTTTTGAGCGAAGCACAACCCACTGCCAAAAATAAGGTCAGTGCCAATACCAAATAGGGTTTGTAGTTTCTTTTCATGTTGAAAGGATTTTGTTGATATTTCAATAAGGTTAAAATAATAATTTTATTCCAATGTATAATCAACCACGACCGGAAAATGATCCGTAATAGTCATATTCCCTGATACCCGGTGGTTCAGTATGCTGATTTCTTTGTCGGCATATTGATGATCGATTCTCAAAAACGGGATTTTTCCATTGTAAGTCACACCGAAGCCGTTGCCGGCGATTTCAAAAGAATTGTTGAAATGTTGCTTAAAAGATTTGTAAACATAACTGTAAGGTGTTTCATTAAAATCTCCTGCTAAAATAATTTTATACGGACTTGCCAGTAAATGGTCCCTTAATAACGCAGCTTCGGCAGACTTCGCCCGAAACCCTGTTTTCATCTTGCCGATAAACCTTTTCACGGCATTGTTTGCTTCCGGCTGCCGGTGATTGATCAAACCCATAGAAAATAAATGGGCATTGTACACCCTGATTGTGTCGGTGACAATCGATAAATCCATGTAAATGGCAATTACTTCCTGGCTTTCATTTTCCACCGTACCTGATCGAATGAACGGAAATTTTGTAAAAATTGCCAAACCGGCTGTTTCAAGTCGGTCATCTTTCCCGCGGGTTTTATAAAATAAATGCCGGTAACCGGTGTTCAGAAGTTTTGATTTGGTGTCAAACACTTTTATGGTAGGATAACTGCAATACTCCTGAATACATAGTATATCAGGACTTTCTTTGATTAAATAACCGGTAATACTTTCAAATGTCTCTTTGTCCTTCGGGCCCTTTTTGGGATAAGGATTGAAGCAATTTACATTGTAACTCATCACTGAGAATTGATTATGAACCGGAGGGTTTTCCTGGCTCAGGGAGTAGCTGGCCCGGATATTTCCCAGCCCCAGCATAATAGTAAACAGCGAAACCAGCAACCTCATGCTTCCCCTCATGATCCATAAAAGCAGGAAAACAAAATTCAGTGCCATAAAAACAGGAATACCGTAAGCCAAAAAGCCAGGAAACCAGCATCGATATGGCGAAATATAAGCGGATAAATAAGCCATTCCGGTCAAAATGGCAATCACAATGTTAAACTTAAATACCAGATTCAAAATAATTTGAGAAAACAACGATTAAAGGATACAAGTATCGAATAATTAGAAAATTACACTTAAAATAACAGCACAGTCCTTATTTGTCTGAATTTTTAATATTTTTTGCGAAAGCTTACATACTGATTATTTAAAAAAGATCTAAAATAAAGCGCTTTGAATCTTTTAATGAATTATATTGGCATATTTTATGCTATTTTTTAGTGATAAATCTTGCGGGACTTTATGATTAAAACGACTATGATAACAAGGCAGTGCCGATCCCTGGGTTTTGTGATACTTATGATCCTCACAGGTTGTGGTGCGTATGAGGAGCCTGTATTTGATAAAATCAATGAATTGCAAGTGCACCGTATCACCAGGGACTACATTACCCTGAAAGGTAAGGCGTTATTTAAAAACCCGAACGAGTTAAATTATAAGGTTAAAAATATTAATGTTGAAGTAATTTATAAAGAGAAAAACATTGCCAGCATCACTAATACCACCAAAACCAGGGTGGTAGCCAAACAGGAGTTCGAGATACCATTTACGGTCGAGGTTCCTGCCGGGGAGTTTAAAAGGAATATGTTATCGGATCTGGTGGGGTTTTTGAATGGGAAAAAAGTGAGCCTGAATTTTAATGGTAATTTAACGGTGTCTAAATTTGGCATCAATAAAAAAGTGCCGATCGACTACAGTAAAACGCTTAAGTTAAAATTATGATAATGCGCTAAAATAGCCGTTAAACTTACCAGCACCATTGTTAGTCCTATTTGGGCTTTTAAAAGACGTCGGTATTCACTAATTTTCAAAATTAGTAAAACAGATGGTTGAGGTCTACGTTAATTAATTGAAAAGAATAAGTGGAAAATGAGATTTAAACTAAGTATAATCCTTCCTGCGTTTGCATTTTTTGCCCTGTTTAGTTCATATAAACCCAAAGATGCACCGGTAGATAAAAACGAAGTATTGTTAAAGCTGATTATGCAGAGCCTCAATCAGGGGCACTACCAATCGCAGATTATCGACAATAATTTCTCCTCCAAAGTATTTAATCACTATCTGGAGCAGATTGACGGCAGTAAGAAGTATTTGACAGGTGACGATATAAAAAAACTAAGCAAATTCAAAACAGAAATCGACGAGCAGATTAATGAAGGCTCGTATGAGTTTTTTAAGCTGTCGGAGGAACTCATGGGGCAGCGCATCCGCGAAGCCGGGGAATATGCTGATGAAATCCTGAACAAACCGTTCGATTTTTCTGTCGATGAATACGTTGAATTTGATACTGAAAAAAGGGACTATCCGCAAAATGAGCGTGAAGCGAAAGAAGTATGGCGTAAATTTTTAAAATACCGTACTTTGTTTATACTCAACAATCTTATTGCCGAAGAAGACGAGAAGGTTAAGGAAGATAAAAACTATAAGAAAACTTCTTTTACCGAATTAGAGAAAAAAGCCAGGGAGAGCGTGAGGAAAAGTCAGAAGGAGCAACAAAATGGTATGGCAAAGATCGATGAAAGCGACTGGCTGTCCATCTACCTGAATTCAATCACCACTATATATGATCCCCATACGGCCTATTTTCCACCACGGGATAAAGAAAATTTTGATATTGCCATGTCCGGACAGCTCGAAGGTATCGGAGCACGTTTAACCAGCAAAGATGGATTTATCGTGGTCGCGGAAATCGTACCGGGAAGTGCCTGCTGGAGGCAGGGGCAGCTCAAGGTAGGCGATAAAATTCTGAAGGTAGGACAGGGTGATGAAGAGCCGATCAATGTAACGGACATGAGGACCGATCATGCCGTCAAATATATACGCGGTAAGAAAGGAACGGAGGTGAGATTGACGGTTAAGCAGAAAGACGGAAATGTAATTACCATTCCGATTATCAGGGATATCGTGATTTTGGAAGAAACCTACACGAAATCCGCTGTTATCAATAACAAAGGTTACATCAACCTGCCTAAATTTTACGCGGACTTTACAGGAAACGGCGGAAGAGATTGCAGCGACGATGTAAAAAATGAAATACAGAAGCTTAAGGCAGAAGGCGTGGAAGGGATCATACTGGATCTGAGAAACAATGGCGGCGGATCCTTGCAGGATGTAGTGGAAATGGCTGGTCTGTTTATCAAAGATGGTCCTATCGTACAGGTTAAAGCGAAAGTCGGAAAACCGAGGGTGTATTCGGATACCGATGAAAATGTTTATTACAACGGGCCATTGGTAGTGATGGTCAACACCTACAGCGCCTCTGCTTCTGAGATTCTGGCTGCAGCCATGCAGGATTATGGCCGGGCGGTAATCGTCGGTGGCAGTCCCACTACATTTGGTAAAGGCACTGTGCAACGCGCTTTTGACCTGGATGGTTTTGTGTCTGAGGCCTACGATGAAATCAAACCACTTGGCGCCTTGAAATTAACGTTGCAGAAGTTTTACAGAATTGATGGCGGTACCACCCAATTGAAGGGGGTAACGCCTGACATTATTCTGCCCGATACATGGTCCTATCTGAATGTGGGTGAAAAAGATCAGGAATTTCCAATTCCATGGGATGAGATTGGTCCTTTACAATATAATGAATGGGAAAACTCAATCCGTCCACAGCTAAAAGATATCCGGCAAAAGAGTGCGGAAAGGATTAGGAACAACGAAATTTTCGGATTGATTGATGAAAATGCTAAAAGGTATAAGATCCAGGAAGAGGACACGAAGTATCCGTTATCTTTTGATGCGTACCAGGCAAAAATGGTCCGGCTCAATGATGAATCCCGTAAGTACGACGATCTGCTAAGCAAACAGGGTAATATGGAGGTGGCATTTTTAAAGGTGGATTTGCCCAAAATAAACGGAGATGAGGTAACCGAAGAAAAAATGAAACGGTGGAAAAGCTCCCTGGAGAAAGATGTTTACATTAATGAAGCTATTGCCATTTTGGATGATATAAATTAGTTGTAAAAAAGCACTCACACAAAAGTCTGCCTGATGGTAGACTTTTTTATTATATTAGTCCCTGAAGTAGCCCCATAAACATGCCCTATAAATTATTGACCATATTACTCCTGGCTGGTTCACCACTTGTTGCCAAGACCTATTATGTGAGTCCCGAAGGCAAGTTGGTTAATAAAGGAACCCGGGAAAGCCCTCTGCCATTTGAATATTTAGAGCGACCTAAAAACCATGCAGGAGATACTTTTCTGGTGATGGAAGGGCAATATCCGGGGCATTGGATTACGCGCATCTATGGGGAAAAGAACAGACCGGTTATCATTAAATCCGAGCATTGGCTGGGCGCAGACCTCATTGGTGTGCAGGAAAAAAGAGAAAACACCCGTAAAATATTACAGATCAAGGGTAGCTATTCCTGGTTCATAGATTTTGAGATCTATGATACGGAAGCTTTTAACAGGATCAGTAATTCCGGTGAAGCGTTCTTTTGTTCTGATGGCGTACATTTAATGGGTACGGAAAGTAAGGTCATCAACTGTGTGGCACATGATGTGCTGATCGGGTTTTCAACCTGGGCTTCATCTATTGCAGGAGAAATTTACGGATGCCTGGCTTATAATATTGGCTGGAACAACCTGAAATCTTCCAGAAAAAGTAAAGGGCATGGGCACGGTTACTACGTTCAGAATAAAGCCAATCAGGATACTTACAAAAAAATGGTGTTGAACATCGTCTGGGGTACGGCCAGTGAAGGTTTCCATGCTTACACGCAAAAAGGAAATATTGAAAATTTTCACCTTGAGAACAACCTGGCCTATAATCTGATTGGTTATAACCAGAACAGAACGCCAGGCAGGGGATTTATCCTCGGGGGCTACCAACCTGTTTCAGGATTAAGGTTTATTAACAACCACGCTTATAAAGTCGCTGTGCAGCTTGGCTACGGGGCGAATTACCCGATAATATCCAAAAATGTGGTTTTCGATAATAATTATCTTGTCGGAAGCAACATTGGCCTGTACCATCTGGCCGAGGTGAAAAGTTTTACCAATAATTTTATAGTCACCCGCGATCCGATGCTTACCGCAGTACAGGCATTGGGCAAATCTGAAAGAACCTGGCAATGGCCATTTAAGGATAATAAAATATATGTGAGCAATTCAACAGCTACCAGCCATCCCAGAATCGGTATGCAGGAACTCACCGTCGGTGGCACCAAGTATATTTCGTTGACACAAAGTGAATGGAAAAACAATACAAATCAGGTAATCAGGACAACCCCAGCCTCTGAGGCCTTTTTATACCAGAACAAATATGACCCCAACCGCGCCCTGGTTTTTATCTACAACTTTAAGGAGATGGATAGTTTTCCGGTTGAAATGGGAAAATTCCTGCAAAACGGGGAAAAATTCGAAGTACGGGATATTGAAAATATTCATAAGGTAGTCCATGAAGGCGTTTATCAGGACCAACCCGTTAATTTTACAATGAATCTAACAGAGTTGGCCCCGATCCATGGTAATCTGCCCCGCGAGCATGCCAAACATTCAGACAAGGGTTTTAATGCGTTTTTGATAAGAAAAATCAATTAGATACAGCATGCCTGAAGACCGGAGCGCCTTGTTAAATCTATGATTTTATTTGATACCTTTGATTTATGCTATAATTTTGCTTAATAGCATTGGCATTATGAAAAGAACTCAGTATCTGGTCGGTATTTTAGTGCTGGTAATAATAATTACCTTCCCGGGCTGCGATATGGACTACTCGCAAAGCAAAATGCCGGAACGTCCTGAAATCGATGAGCACTTTTATAAACTGAGTATTGAAGCCATCAACCAGTCTATTGAAAAATCACCTTTCAACGCTGAAGCTTATTATAAAAAAGCCAGGTTATTAAATAATCTGAAAAATTATAAAAGTGCCAGAATTAATATTGAAAAGGCCATAAGCCTTGATCAAGGCAACGCGGACTATTATTTTTTTTTAGCTGAAAACCAGTTTAAGAACGGGGAATTTAAAGCCAGCCTGGAGGCTGCCCTCAAAGCAGAAAGCATGGGGGTCGATACGCCAGCCCTGAATTATTTATTGGCCAATCTTTACCTTCGTCAGAGACAATTGGTGAAGGCGATTGCCTACAATTCCAGGGCCCTTTATGCAGATAAAAGCGGACTCAATTATTTTCAAAGAGGGGAAATATTGCTGGCGGACCGGGATACCACAGCCGCGATCCGTCAGTTTCGAACAAGTCTTGAGCTCGACGCTACCCATGGTGCTGCGTACGATCATCTTACCAAGTTATACATAGCCATCAAAAATGCAGACAGCGCGCAGCTGTATTTAGATAAACATCGGGCTTTGGATCCCGTAAACCTGAAAATATGGTTTGACCAGGGAATTTTATACAGGTTAAAAAAACAAGATGACAGTGCCAAAATGATCTATCTGTCCATTATCAGGGAAGATAGCCTGGCGGCCCGGTCTATGGTGAAAATGAGTGAATTGCATTTTGACAATTACCGGAATGACTCTGCCACATACTATGCGGAAAAAGCCCTGAGCATAAGAGAAAACCTGAAAGGCGCTATGTTGATGCAAGGTAAGATATTGGGCAGGAGACGTTATTTCGGCTGGGCAAGGAAAAAGTTTGAAGAAATACTTGCCATAGACTCCACCTATCAACCGGCAAAAGCCGCTTTGATTCAGTTGGGCAGAAGGCAAAATTATTTTAGAAGGCTGGAAAGGCAAAGAGAAGAAAACCAACAAATCGAAATACTAAAACCGAAGAAAATAAAACCGGAATAAAAATAGAATGAGTCAAGTAGATATAGAGAAGGTAAAAATTACTTTACCGGATGGATCGGTCAGGGAATATCCGAAGGGAATAACTGCCATGGACATCGCCTTGGGAATCAGCGAGGGTTTGGCCAGGAATGTACTTTCTGCAAAAATCAATGGTGAAGTTTGGGATTTGTCACGTGAAATCCCTGCAGATGCAACAGTGCAGTTACTTACCTGGAACGACAAGGAGGGAAAGGCCACTTTTTGGCATTCATCCGCCCATTTGATGGCCGAAGCCCTTGAATATTTATATCCGGGCATAAAATTTGGCATTGGTCCTCCCATTGATCAGGGGTTTTATTATGACGTGGACTTTGGTGATATGGAGTTTAGTGGCGAAAAGCTTGGGGAAATTGAAGATAAAATGACGGAACTGGCCCGGGAAAAAAATGAATATTACAGGCAAAGTATCAGCAAACAGGAAGCCTTACAGTATTTCAAGGAAAAAGGGGATGAATACAAATTAGCGTTGATTGAAGATTTGGAAGATGGATCCATCACATTTTACAGACAAGGAAACTTCACAGATTTGTGCAAAGGTCCTCATATTCCCCATACCGGTTTTATCAAAGCTGTGAAACTAACCAATGTAGCCGGCGCTTATTGGCGTGGTGATGAAAAAAACAAACAGCTCACCCGGATTTATGGTATTACTTTTCCAAAGCAAAAGGAACTCAAAGAATATCTTCACCTTGTGGAAGAGGCCAAAAAAAGAGACCACAGAAAACTGGGAAAAGAACTGGAGCTTTTCGCTTTTTCTGAAAAGGTAGGGATGGGTTTGCCGCTTTGGCTTCCCAAAGGGGCTGTGTTGCGTGAACGGTTGGAAAACTTTTTAAAAAAGGCACAACAAAAAGCAGGATATCAGCCGGTGGTTTCGCCCCATATTGGCGGTAAAGATCTTTATGTCACCTCAGGTCATTACGAAAAATACGGCCAGGACTCCTTTCAACCCATTCATACTCCCAATGAAAATGAGGAGTTTTTGTTGAAACCGATGAATTGTCCGCATCATTGTGAGATTTACAAGGTAAGGCCAAGGTCATACAAAGAGCTGCCACTCAGGTTGGCTGAGTTTGGAACAGTCTATCGCTACGAACAGAGCGGCGAGCTGCACGGGTTGACCAGGGTAAGGGGGTTTACCCAGGACGACGCGCATATCTTCTGCCGGCCCGATCAGGTCAAAGAAGAATTTAAAAAAGTGATTGACCTGGTTTTATACGTTTTCAGATCCCTGAGTTTTGAAGACTTTACTACCCAGATTTCACTGCGCGACCCCAATGATAAATCCAAATACATAGGTGAGGACAGTGCTTGGGAACAGGCAGAGAAAGACATTCAGGAAGCGGCGGCGGAGAAGGGACTCGATACTATTACAGAATTGGGAGAAGCAGCTTTTTATGGCCCCAAGCTGGATTTTATGGTGAAAGATGCTTTGGGAAGAAGCTGGCAACTGGGCACCATACAGGTTGATTACCAGCTTCCCGAAAGGTTCCAACTGGAATATATAGGAGCCGATAACCAGAGGCACAGGCCGGTGATGATACACCGGGCTCCGTTTGGCTCTATGGAGAGATTTGTGGCTGTCTTGATAGAGCATTGTGCAGGGAACTTTCCATTGTGGCTATCTCCCGAGCAGGTCGCAGTGCTGCCTATTTCTGAAAAATACGCCAACTATGCCCAGCAGGTTTTTGAAGCATTGGAACAACATGACATCACAGGTTTCATTGATCACCGGGACGAAAAAATCGGAAGAAAAATCAGGGATGCTGAAATTAAAAAAGTTCCATTTATGTTGATCGTAGGGGAGAAAGAACAGGAAGAAAACAAGGTTTCAGTAAGAAAACATGGAGAAGGGGATCAGGGCAGCTTTTTGTTAAAGGAGTTTATGAACCATTTCAACGAACAGGTAGAAAATCAAACCCGTGTTAAAGCCGGATAATTGGCAGATGACACTGAAAATAAACGGATTTTAAGCATAAAGAAAGCCTTTTCGGGAAGACCGTTTTACGCGTAAAAAACGAATAGGTTTTTTGTTTATTCAAAATAATAACGATATTTGCGGTTCGAATTTTTTAACAAAACAAGGAGGTAAAAATTAGCAAACAAAGAAGAAGGTTCCAGCCACGGGGCAGAGTTGAGGAACCTTACAAAGTGAATAAAAGAATAACAGCGCCAGAGGTGAGGGTGGTTGGCGAAAATATTGAAAGTGGAGTTTATTCGATAGAAAGGGCGCTTCAATTAGCTCAGGAAGAAGGACTTGATTTGGTTGAAATATCAGCAAAGGCTGTACCACCGGTTTGTAAAATCATAGATTATTCCAAATTCAAGTATGAACAAAAGAAAAAACAAAAAGAAATTAAGGCCAGGGCCCATAAAACGGTGGTAAAAGAAATAAGGTTTGGCCCTAATACTGAAGAACACGATTTCAATTTTAAGGTAAAACATGCCATTAATTTCTTGAAAGATGGAGCAAAAGTAAAAGCTTATGTTCATTTTGTAGGTAGAACCATCGTCTTTAAAGAAAGGGGAGAGATTCTTCTGCTAAAGTTTGCGCAGGCATTGGAAGACTATGCGAAAGTCGACCAAATGCCAAAACTGGAAGGGAAAAGAATGTTTTTGTTCCTTTCTCCGAAAAAATAATTAAAATGGATCAATAGATATTAATTAATCATATAATTAAAATGCCTAAAGTAAAGACCAAATCGGGAGCTAAGAAGCGGTTTAAATTGACAGGAACAGGCAAAATTAAGAGAAAACACGCTTTTAAGAGCCACATTCTGACAAAAAAGGAAACCAAGCAGAAGAGAAATCTGACCCATGCTACCTTAGTTCACAAGGCCGATGAAAAAAGGATCAAGGATATGTTAAATATCTGATCTGCACAAAGATTATTAAATAGGTTTAGTCGATGTTTCACCAGACCTTTGGCTTTTAAGTCTTAATGCTTCAATCGATTGAGCGCCAACGGTCAAAAAATTAAAAATTATGCCAAGATCAGTAAATTCGGTAGCCTCGAGGGCAAGACGGAAAAGAATATTGAAATTCGCCAAAGGTTATTGGGGAAGAAGAAGTAACGTATGGACCGTAGCTAAAAATGCCGTTGAAAAAGGCTGGACTTACGCCTATCGCGACCGAAAAGCAAAAAAACGGGATTTTAGAAAACTATGGATTCAGCGAATCAATGCCGGTACCCGGCAGTACGGGATGTCTTATTCCCAGTTTATGGGCAACCTCAAAAAAGCCAATATTGAATTAAACAGAAAGGTGCTGGCAGACCTCGCCATGAATCACCCTGAGGCCTTCAAAGCCATCGTCGATAAGGTTAAATAACCTTGCTGAAAATAATATTTCAACAAAAAAGCCCGGTCCAAAAGTGAGTTTGGCCGGGTTTTTTTGTTGAATTCCTGTATTTCCTGCAATCTGCCCAAATTAGTTACCCGGGCTCCGGACAAAAAAGTATTCATACCCAGTTGAAATACAAGTTACACGAACTTGTCGGGAAAATTGATTTTTAGTACAATTCCAAGAAAAAATTGTTATATTGAAAATAATAATGTAACATTTTGAAGGTAAAATTTGCAAATGAAATGCTTAATCTATAAGTTTAGTGGGATTAGGAGTAATAGCTGGTAGGGAAGAACACTTCTCTCTTATTCCCGATTAAATTACATTGGCAATAGATGTAGCTTTTTGAAATTTTAAGTTTTTTATAAAATTCGGAAATTGTCCGCTTAAACGTTTACTATTATGATTGGAACTCTATCTGCATTAGTTCTTGGTGCCTTTATCGTTTCCGGAGGCATAGGTTATGTAATCTGCAATTACATCGACAGGTTGTTTAAAGAATAAATTAGACATTTTTACTTTAAGCTTCTTCAAGCAAAATACTAGCTATTCACTTCAGACGACTTCAATCCCTCGAATTTCGTAAGCTGGGCTATTTCCTTTAGGCTAATTATTTATTCGAAAGATGAAAGTATTAAGCGTCTTGTTGGCCATAATGCTTATTTCTACCTTTAGCATAGGTAGCCTCATTTTCTTTCTGAAAATACTTTTCAGAAGGGAAAGGCAAAAGCTAAATTGATTCACCGTTTTCACACAGCTTCTCGTTGTTTCTCCTATTGATATGCCTAACGCTTCGTATATCTTTCGTTGGCATGTAATCTTGTATTGCCAGCGCTAATCCGGTTAACAGGCTAGGGGAAGATTGAGTTTAATCATTTGTACTATTTCTATAAGCGCTTCTGCATCAGGCTCCCATCTTCTATTTTTAAGAATTTACCCTGAAATACAAGAAACCGCTCAAAACGGGAGTTAAGAGCGGTCTTGTGTAACAACCAGCTATGGAAAGAATGTGTGTTAATATATACTACACGGTCAACATAGGTAACCGGAATATGTAAATATTTTGAGCTTAAGCAAACGATTTCAGCCATCATATCCGCCTGATTCTTTATATTTTAGCTTTAAACTAATTGATGTAAAGTGTTGACAAGTAGAAAATTAATTGAGACCATAAAGCATCCGGAAAAATGGAAGAAAAAAAGAAAAAAAATCGTTTTTATGCGATGCCTGGCGGACTGAATGACTATTGATTTAGGTGGGAGCATTAAAAATGGCTGTTAGAGCGCAAAATCATTGAATAGCCAGGAGGTTTTTAATGAGCCTGGATCCGTTGTAAGGGTATTTTGACTGCGTAAAAGTTGTGTCTTATGAATATTTTCCATAATATTCGGCAATTCACCAGGCTATCAAAAAGAAGGAGATAACTTAAAATTCCTAATAAGCAATGGTTGAAGAGTAAAACAAAGCCCTTAATCACTAACAATCATCTGATTTGTTTTTTACGGCAATACATACAAAAAAAAGCAGGGATTTATCCGGAGACGTCGTTTCAGGGCAAACTCTATGGAGTGCGTTTAAAGAGGGAGATGAAGAAGCTTACGCCAGGATTTATGAGGATCATTTTGACGCTTTGTATGATTACTGTGAAAAAATCACCAGAAAATCTGACCTTATTGAAGATTGTATTCATGACCTCTTTACAAGTCTTTGGAAAAACAAAGAAAACCTGGTAGTCCCCCAATCTATCAGGGCTTATCTTTTATCGGCCATCAGAAGAATTATTTTTCGAAAAATAAAAAAGGAAAGGAAGTACACACACCTGACCAATTTTTGTTTTTTTGAAGAAGCTTTGTTTGAAAGTAGCAGGGAAGATAAGATTATTAATAAACAAATAAAGGCGTACAATCACCAGAGCTTGATAAAAGCTTTAAAACAGCTCACCAACAGGCAAAAAGAAGCCATTCATTTGCGTTTTTACCACAACCTCGACTATGCCGATGTAGCTTCGGTCATGAACATCACGCTGGAGGCTGTATATAATCACATTTCCAAGGGCATCGGAAAGTTGAAAGAAACATTGAAGCACTCGGCCATACCCTGATTTTTGCGTCGTTCGGTCTTGTTTAAGGCACGGGCAGGATTTGTCTGTTTCACAACTTATTTTACAGCATAGCACAAGCGATACGTTGATGTGGCACAACATTTTCATCAAAGTTCTTTGTGTCTTGGTGCCTCCGTGGTTAACCATTTTTCACCACGGAGGCACCAAGACACAAAGAGACACAAAGGGAAGGGTCAACGGCAGGATGGTGAGAAAGATTTTTCAAAAAAACATGAAATAAAATGATGAGGTTTCGCGGGTCACTGTCCCTATAAGGAAAAACAAAGGGGTGAGATACAAAAACTTTGATATAGAAGATTTTGTCAATGACGATAAATTTCGGGAATGGGTACTGAGCCCGCATCCTGAGATCAACTATTTTTGGGAGAAGTGGTTGCTTCAAAACCCGGAAAAAGATGAAGTTATCAACCAGGCCAGGGAAATTGTGCTGGCTGTGGGTTTTCAACCACCACAAAACCGGGAAAGGGTTAAAAAGAAGCTCTGGGAAAAAATCAAAGAAAGCAATACAGCCATTGATCGGCAAAAAGGGGTAGTAGGGGCCGGAAAGGTACAGCCTATGTACCGGCATAAGGTTAACCAGCGTGAATATTCCTACAAAAAACGGCAGAAAGTCTATTTATCGATAGCCGCGGGCATTACGCTGCTCGCTGTCGCAATCGGCCTTCAAATGTATAATTCGGACTTCAATAAGCAAAAGTCGGATGACTTGGTTACAAAATCCAATCCACGTGGTCAAAAATCCGAGTTGCGCCTGCCCGATGGCTCGATGGTTTATTTAAATGCTGAAAGCAATGTGCGTTATGCAGAAAACTTTCAACCGGGGAAAAGGGAAATATTTTTAGAAGGAGAAGCCTTTTTCGAAGTGAAAAAAGATATATCGAGCCCTTTCACGGTAATTACGGGCAGTTTGGCCACCACTGCAGTAGGTACCTCTTTCAATATTCAGGCATACAAAAACGAGCCGCAAATTAGCGTGGCCCTGATCTCAGGCAAAGTGATGGTTGATGATTTGGCTACTAAAAACAGCCTGATGCTCGATCCTGGTCAGGGAGTAGTACTGGAGAAGGAGACAGGGAAAATAACAAGCAATGAAATTGATATAGCACAAACGCTGTTTTGGAAAAACAGGACGATCTATTTTGAAAATACTGATTTTCCGGAGGCGATCCAATATCTGGAAAGATGGTTCGGCGTCACTATCACACTCAATAACTATCCCCGGCAATTGCTTACATGTTCCGGAAAGTTTGAAAACGAAAGCCTGGAGAATGTCTTAAAAGCTTTGGGGTTCGCGCTCAACTTCGAATACGAGATTAACAAGGAAAAAGTCAACATAATGTTCAAGTCAAATTAACAGGCCTATGATGTAAATTCTAACCAAAAAAAGAACTACCGGGGCATGTAAACCCCGGTAATGTGAGCCCTATTCATCAAGGCATGCTTCCATCGCCAAATGAACAGACATGACTATGAATAGGGCTGAGAATAAAAGTTTAACTATGTAAACCTTGCAAATATATGAAATCTAAAATTATACCCATTGTTTGGATGGTGCTTAGACATACCTTTCATATTATTCTGATTATTAACCTAAGTTTAAGTACACTATTAGCAAATGTTGGTAAAGCGCAGGTTAAAAGTCTCGACGAAATACCAGTAAGTTTAAGTTTAGGTAATGTAACCGTTAAGCGGGCACTTAAAACGATTGAGGCAAAAACCGGGTTTGTGTTCACCTATAGTAAAGAAAAGGTAATTGAGAGGAGGAGAGTTAATCTCAGCCCGCATAAAAACACGTTGGCAAAATTGTTATTGGATATTTCCCGACAGGCAAACCTTAAATTTTACCGCGTTAATAACACAATTAGTGTACAACAACTAGCCATAAAACCGCTCTCGGAAGACCGGCTGGTGGAAGTTTTTGAAAAAACCATTTCCGGCCATGTCACCGATGATAACGGTGAGTCGTTGCCAGGTGTTAATGTAGTGGTCAAAGGGACGGGCATTGGCACGATTACCGATTCCAATGGTGATTATGTTTTCAATGTGCCCGATGATGCCACCACCATAACATTTTCGTTTGTCGGCTATTTGACCGAGGAGATAGAAATAGGTCAGAGAACTGTCATTAACGTCAGTCTCGTTCCGGATATTTCCACCCTCTCAGAGGTAGTTGTGATTGGATATGGCTCGGTAGAGAAAAAAGATCTTACAGGTTCCGTATCATCCATCGCAGCCGAAGATATCAATAACATGCCGTCGCCGAGAGTTGACCAGATCATTCAGGGCAGGGCACCGGGCGTGTTGGTTACTGCCAACAACGGCGCTCCGGGGGCGCGGGCTTCGATCAGAATTCGTGGAGGTAACTCTATAAATGCCGATAATGAGCCATTATTTGTCATTGACGGATTTATTGTGGGTACAGACTTTAATTTGAATAACATTAACGTCAACGATATCGAGTCCATCGAAGTGCTAAAAGACGCCACTGCCATATCAATTTACGGCACCAGAGGGGCCAATGGCGTAGTGCTCGTTACCACGAAGTCAGGTGCAACAACACCCACCGGAATACCGGAAATATCCCTGAACATGTATACCGGCATCCAGCAACTGGCTAGAAAAATTGATTATCTCAATGGTCCGGAAAGGGCAGCATTTGGGAGTGAACTGGCTGTATTCAGTGGTGAAGCCGACCCCTTTACCGACCCTTCTGAAATCGGCGACACGGACTGGCAGGATCAGATTACCGAAACAGGCATCATTAATAATGTTGACCTCTCTTTTACCGGAAGGACAGAAAAGATGAATTACTATGTTTCTGCCAACATTTTTGACCAGCGGGGCATCATAAGAGAAACAGGCATCAGGCGATACAACCTGCGCACCAATATGGATCTGAATATTTCGGAAAAGCTTAAATTTGGACTGCGGCTCAATGGCTCCTTCGTTAAAAATGACAATAACCTTGTCGCCTTGTGGGGCATGAGAGAGGTATTGACGGCCTTTCCCATATATAATGAAGACGGATCTTTCTATGACGAGAATCCGGTAACCGGAGGGGTACTAAGAAATCCCGAAGCAGACCTTCAGCTAAGGACCAATTTCACGAACCGGACCAACATCTTGTCCACTGCCTACTTTGAATACGAACCTGTTGATGGCCTTATCATCAAGTCCAGCATTGGTCCGCAACTCAATTGGACAAAACAAAACATATTTGATTCCGGCAGCCTGCCTACCCGGGCCAACGCGCAACAGGGAGGAAGGGCCAGAATTGTCAACAACTATTTTTACAACATCCTGCAGGAAAATACGGTGTCATACCGTACGGAATTCAACGCAGATCACAAAATGGACGTTGTGGCAGGTTTTACATGGCAATTGGAAAGGAACGAAAGCTTTGCTTCCGAAACAGCCGGACTTACCGTAGATGCGCTGGGCTTCGATGCGATCGAACTGGGTGATCCGCTCACTTATGAGATCGAGTCGGGTTTTTCAGGGGCCACACAAATTGTATCCTGGTTGGGAAGGGTCAACTATACCTTTAAAGACAAATACTTGTTTACAGCGGCAGGCCGGGTAGACGGTGCTTCAGTCTACTCAGGTTCCAATAACACTTATTCGTTTTTTCCGTCTGCCGCTTTTGCCTGGCGGATGATAGATGAACCATTCATCAGGGATCTGGGCATATTTGATAATCTGAAATTGAGGGCCAGTTATGGTAGTGCCGGAAAAGAGTCCATTCCACCTTATCGTACACTGGCGGTTTTGGATAGTGACCGGTCAAATACTGACAAGGTGATGATTTTTAATGACAACCAGGTAGTTTCAATATTCAGGGGAAGGCCGGAAAACCCGGGACTGACCTGGGAAACCACTAACCAGTTTGATATAGGTTTGGAAATGGGATTTTTTGAAGGCAGGTTGAATTTAGAAATGGACTATTACCATAAAAAAACCAGGGATCTCTTGTTGGAAAGACAAATAGCAAGGTCAACAGGCTTTTCAACCAAGTTGGAAAATATAGGTTCGATCCGGAATCAGGGATTGGAACTGATGATCAACAGTGTCAACATAAGCAAGAACAGTTTCAGATGGGAGACAACTTTGACTGTAGCCGGTAACCGGAGCAAGGTGCTCGATCTTGGAGGGGTGGAAGAGATTGTGGTTTACAATCTTGAACAGGGGGGCCCCGGAGCCAAGTTGATGGTAGGAGAACCGGTGGGTGTTTACACCGGTGTGGATTATCTCGGTACCTACAAGAACCAGGACGAGATAGACGCAGACGGTAATTTGGGGATAAGGCAGGTGGTCGGAGGACCAAGATTCAATGATACGAATAACGATGGTGTCATTAACAACGATGACCATGCTATCATGGGTAATCCGGAACCCGATTTTTATGGGGGTATTAACAATGTTATCAGCTATAAAAACTTCACCCTTGAAATGTATTTTCAGGGAACCTATGGTAATGAAATCTACAATGAATATGTACAAAGAGGCTTTTTTGGCAGAAGTACTGCCAACGTTTACGCCAACCTTGCCGACCGGTGGACGCCTGAAAACCCCAACTCGGATATTCCCAGGGCCGGAAGCATGGTCAGTATTTCCGATATCAGGTCAAACTCGGAAATGGTGGAAGACGGCTCACACCTGAGACTGAAGAATCTGAGGCTTTCGTACAATGTCCCTTTAAAAACTAACAGCACCATCAAATCACTGACGGTGTACGGGGTAGGGAGTAACCTTTTCCTGCTATCTGATTTCAGGGGTTACGACCCTGAATCCAGCCGGATTAATCCCAATTCCAACAATAGTTTCAGGAACGTTATATCCGGTGTTATCCGGGTGGAGTATCCCAATGCCAGAACATTTACAGTGGGATTGAAGGCCAATTTTTAATCGTAAATCTTGAATTAAAATGAAAAAGTTAATCATAGTATTCGCATTGATAGGATTTGCCGGTTGTGACGAATTTCTTGAAGAAGATGTGCGAGGGATCATTTCGCTCGATAATTTTTACAATTCCGATACCGAGGCCATTCAGGCGGCCAATGGCTTGTACGATGCTTTTCAAAGTACTCATTTATATGGCCAATGGCAGGGCATCAATAATTTTACCTATTTTGGCGCTGACATAATTGCCCCCAGCCGCGTTTTTGGAGGCAACGCCGCCATTACCGACTATATTTTAACGGAGACCAATTATGCTAACGCCTATACTGTCTGGAGAGAGCTCTTCAGGGTGGTAGGCGATGCCAACGCGGTTATTGCCAACGTTCAGGACAATGAAAACCTGTCTGAGGAAATCCTGCGCCGGGTTATCGGGGAAAGTCTCTTTATGCGGGCTTTTGCTTACTATCATCTGACAGTATTATGGGGCGATGTGCCTTTTTATACGGAAAACCTTACCCTCGGAGAGGTGGCCGTGCTGGGAAGAACGGCAATAAATACCATCAGGGAAGCCATGACCGGTGATCTGGGGCGAATAGAATCAGAAAATCTTTTGCCATCATCCTATAGTGACCCGGCCGACCTGGGAAGAGTAACTATCTGGGCGGCTAAAATGCTCAGGGCAAAATACCTGCTTTGGGAGCGGGATTGGGAAGGTGTGAAAGAGGCTTGTGCAGATATTATTAATAATTCCCCGCATCAATTAATGGATACCTATGAAGAGGTATTTGAAATCGATAATTTATACAACGATGAAATCATCTGGGGTATAGATTACCTGAAGGATGTGCAAAGTACCAACCGGACAGATTCTTTTAACCCCAGGTTAAGGGATGAACCCAGGGACTCGGGGCAGAGAAATGCACTTCGTGATACATTGGATAGCCGGGGTGAGGAATTTAACGGCTTCGGACTGGCCGTACCTTTACCGGCTGTTTATGAGAACTTTCCGGCCGGTGATCTTCGTAAGCCTTTGAGTTGTATCAATGAGTACCTGGGCTTTGAGCTTAAGTTTTACTATATGCCGAAACTGTGGAACCTTGATTTGGTCAACTCACCGAGGGGGAATCATGGGGAACTGCGGGTGATTTACCGTTTGGCTGATGTTTATCTGATGGCTGCCGAGGCAGAAAATGAATTAGGTGGTCCCGGCAATGCCTATCAATATATTAACAAAGTGCGGGAAAGGGCTTATGAGCCGGACCAACCGCTTGCCGGATTATCACAAGAGACCTTCAGGACAGCCTTGATTGAAGAGAGAAAGTGGGAACTGGCGGCTGAGGATGACCGCCGGTATGACCTGATCCGGTGGGGTATATTGGTTGAAACAGTGCAGAATACGGTTTACCCGGTTCATGATGCGGCTGTTAACATTCAGCCAAGGCATGTGTTATTACCTATCCCGGCAGAGGAAATCGAATTGAATCCGGCATTACTTGAATCGGATCCTACCAATAACGGTTATCGATAACAAATGGGTATTATTTTTTCCAACAGGGTAAGGAACTGGCCGAAAGGCTTTTTCTTTACCTTTTACTAAAAAATCCCTGATATTTTTATTAATTAGTAATTTCAATGAGATATTAACCCTGTAAATTACCCCATCCCCAATGAAAGTTAAATCATCCTATATCATCCTGCTGACCACCGGTATTTGTGCTGTTCTTGCCGGAGGTTGTTCCCCGGCCAATCAAAAGCAATCCCCGGAAGTGCCCCGGGATTTGCCAGGCCATCCTAACATTATTTACATACTTGCCGACGATCTGGGATATGGTGATTTGAGTTGTTTTGGGCAGTCCGGATTTCAAACCCCCAACATTGACAAACTCGCCGAAAAGGGCATTAAATTTACTAATCACTACGCGGGATCTACGGTATGTGCTCCTTCGAGATCTGCCCTGATGACCGGGTTGCACACCGGGCACACCCCCATCAGGGGCAACAAGGAAGTGCGGCCCGAAGGTCAGTGGCCCATGCCTGACAATACCTTCACACTGGCGGAGATGCTCAAAGGGGCGGGTTATGTAAACGGTATTTTTGGTAAATGGGGGCTTGGCTATCCGGGGTCTGAAGGAGACCCTGGTTTTCAGGGATTTGATGAGTTTTACGGTTACAATTGCCAAAGACTGGCACACAATTATTACCCATGGCACCTTTGGCATAATCAAGAAAAGGTCCATCTGAAACAGAACGAAGGTAGCGCCACCGAAGCATACGCTCCGGATTTAATTCAGGAAAATGTTTTGAATTTTATTGAAAGCAATAAAGACACCACTTTCTTCCTTTTCTACGCGGCTGTGCAACCCCATGCGGAATTGGTGGCCCCTGAAGCGTATATGGAAAAGTTTCGTGGAAAGTTTCTTCCTGAAAAATCTTATGAAGGGGTAGATGAAGGAGCGCATTTCAAACTAGGGCCCTATGGCTCCCAGCCTGAAGGCCATGCCGCCTTTGTCGCTATGGTCACCCACCTGGATGATATGGTTGGCGAGGTGGTTGAAAAGGTCCGTGCATTGGGTATAGAAAAAAACACTTTGATTATTTTCACCTCTGACAATGGCCCTCACATGGAGGGTGGTGCGGATCCTGATTATTTTGACAGTAATGGACCATTACGAGGTTATAAAAGAGATTTGTATGAAGGTGGCATCAGGGTGCCGATGCTGGCTTATTGGCCTGCCAAAATACAGCAGGGCACAGTTTCAGATCATATTTCTGCATTTTGGGATGTATTGCCCACTTTTGCCGAAATTACCGGTTTGACACCCCCCACAGGTATCGACGGGATTTCATTTTTACCCGTTCTCATTGGGCAGGGAGACCGGCAGCAGAAACATGATTACCTGTATTGGGAGTTTCATGAACGCGGCGGCCGCATGGCGCTGAGGAAAGAAAACTGGAAACTGGTGCAATATGATGTCAACCGCAACCCTGTTCCTCCGGCTGAGCTTTACAACCTGGCAGATGACCTTTCGGAAGAGAATAACCTTGCTTCATCCTTTCCCGAAAAAGTGCAGGAATTATCCATGATAATGGAGGGCGCAAGAACTGAATCGGATGTGTTTAAGTTCGCCAGCAAAACCTACAAGGCCGGAGATGACTGACCCGCTGAGTATCATAACATCCGGCGAACTTCCTGACGTTGCAGGCTACGGAATATTTTACCATGGACCATTAGAAGCTTGAAAACGGACCGGAATATACCGCAGAAAAAATCGACATATTTTTTTATATTGAACAATTAAAGAATGATAACCCTGCTTACGATGAAAATAACCCCTGTAATCTCAATCCTGATTTTGGTTTTTGTACGGTGCCAGCCCTCCGCCGAGCGGCAGACTAACTCCGGCACGGCTGACACCCGGCCAAACATTTTGTGGATAGTGGCCGATGACCTGGGCACAGACCTTGGCTGTTATGGCAATAAAACCGTTTATACACCTCACCTTGATCAATTGGCAAAAGAAGGGGCCTTGTATGAAAATCTTCATACAACCACTGCCGTTTGCTCACCCAGTAGATCCGGATTAATTACCGGTATGTATCCGGTCAGCATCGATTGTCATCAACATCGGACACCTTTTAAACAAGGCTTACCCGAAGGTGTGCAACCAATTACAGCTTATTTTAAAGAGGCGGGGTATTTTGTGTCCAACCGATCTTTCAGGGAGAAAAACAAAAAAGGCAAAACCGATTATAACTTTATACATCATTTCGATAGCCTTTATGACGGAACCCATTGGGGTCAAAGGGCTGAGGGACAACCTTTCTTCTCACAAATTCAGATATCCTTTCCTCACCGTCCCTTTTACAATGATACATTAAACCCTGTAAACCCGGCAAAGGTGCTTTTGCCGCCATACTACGTTGATCATCCCCTGGCCAGAAAGGATTGGGCCATGTATCTGGAAACCATCCAATTGGTGGATGTTGAAGTAGGCAAAATACTTAAAGATCTGGAAGCGGACGGGCTTACGGAAAACACCATTGTCTTCTTTTTTGGCGATCAGGGACGACCGCACATAAGGGGAAAGCAATTTCTCTACGATCCCGGCACCAACACCCCGCTGATTGTCAGGAGGCTCAATGGCGAAGGGGCCAATCAATGGTCCGGGCAATTGGTTAGCAATATAGACATAGCCGCGGCCAGCCTGGCCCTGGCCGGAATCCGGATCCCGGATCATATACAGGGCCGGAATTTTCTGGACAAGAATCAACCGGATAGAACATTCCTTGCAACAATGAGGGACAGAAGGGACGAGACCGTTGACCGCATCCGTGCTGTCAGAACCACAGATTTCAAATATATCCGGAACTTTTATCCCGAAAGGCCTTATACCCAGTTTAACGCCTATAAAAAGTACAGGTACCCGATGTTAACGCTGATGCGGATACTCTACAAAAAAGGAGAACTGGATGAGATACAAAGCCGTTTCATGTCTGATGTCAGACCGCCTGATGAATTATATGACCTGAAAAACGACCCGTATGAAATAAACAACCTGGCCACCAACCCGGAATACAGCCAGCAATTACAGTCGTTGAAGGGCCAAATGGATGACTGGCTGGAAAAATATGATCTGGGAGAATACCCTGAAGATCCGCGTGCTATCAAAGCCGCAGAAGAGCTGATGCGGGGAAGGTTTAAAAGAAATATGGAAAGCATCGGGTTAAGCCCGGATATCAGTGATGAAGATCTTTTAAATTACTGGGAAAAGGAATTATTGGGAAGTACAGAAAATTACGTACATGAAAACTAATTATTTTAACCGTGTTGTTTTGGTGCTGTCCCTTGCTTTGTCCACGTTATCCTGTCAGCCTGAGCAGCAAAAGCCTCCCAACGTATTGTTTATCATCACCGATGATTTGGGCTGGACAGACCTTGGGGCGTACGGAAGTAAATTTTATGAAACACCTTATCTGGATCAACTAGCGGCTGATGGCATGCTATTTACCAATGGTTATGCCAATTGCCCGGTATGCTCCCCCTCGAGGGCCAGCTTTCAGACCGGGAAATATGCTTTAAAAACCGGCGTAACGGACTGGATTAAGGGCCGGAAAGCCTATGCGGGTCCCACCCCCAACGACCGGTGGATTGTACCGGATACCAAATTTCAGTTAGATTCGGCAGAAACAACACTGGCTGAGGTGCTTGGCCAAAATGGATACAAGACCATTTTCACAGGCAAGTGGCACTTGGGTGAAGAGGAAAAGTTCTGGCCTGAAAAGCAAGGTTACGACACAAACATAGGCGGCTGGCGTAGAGGGGCCCCGTTAAAAGACATCAAAAATGGCTATCATGGCTACTTTTCTCCCTACGGTAACCCCAGGCTTCCCGACGGTGTGCCCGGCGAATATTTACCTGACCGGCTTACCACCGAAACCATTGAAGCGATCGAAGCAAACAAGCAACACCCCCTGTTTATTTGTCTTTCCTACTATCTGGTCCATACACCGCTGCAAGCCCCTGAAGGATTGATTGAGAAATATACGAGCAAAAAATATTTGTTAGGCCTTGATACGTTGAATGAATTCAATTACGATCAGCCGTGGATGCCATTTGCAACAGGTAAGGCGCATCGTTACCGTGAAAGGCTTATTCAGTCAAACCCGGTATATGCGGCCATGATTGAAAGTCTGGATACCAATATTGGCAGGTTGATCACCTACCTGAAGGACAATGATTTGTATGACAATACCTTGATCGTATTCACGTCAGACAACGGTGGATTGTCTACGGCCGAAGGGAGCCCTACCTCCAATTTGCCTCTCCGTGCCGGAAAAGGATGGCTTTACGAAGGGGGGATCAGGGTACCTTTTATTGTCAGGGATCCCGGAAGTGATCAGAAAAGGGTGAAAAGATCATGGCCCGTTACAGGTGCTGATATATTTCCCACCGTATTGAAATACGCTGGAATCGTTTCGAAATTTCCTGAAGTGGACGGTATTGACCTGCTGGACGATGCCGGGGCAGCGGAGACAAAGCACAGGCCCCTATTCTGGCATTATCCACATTATGCCAATCAGGGTGGTAATCCCGGAAGTGTCATCAGGTTAGGAGATTATAAATTGATACATGACCTTGAAACCGGGCGAAAGGAATTGTATGATTTATCGAAGGATATCGGGGAAAGCCAAAATATATATGGAACCAACCCGGAGGTGGAAGCCCAACTGGAGGATCTGCTGAATTCCTGGTTAAAAGACCACGATACAAAACCATTGTTGCCTAATCCGGCCTGGAATGGCCTGGAAACAGTTGTTGATCATCCAATAAATTAGTCTGAATATGACCTGCGTATTTACATTTTCAGTGAGAATAGGAATAATTTGGCCAGTATTGGTACTGGTTAGCTGTATTTTCTTTGTTGATCCGGCTTACCCGCAAAGAAAGCCTAATGTTATTTTTATCAATGTCGATGACTTGGGATGGACTGATACAGGCTATCAGGGCAGTGATTTTTACGAAACGCCTCATATCGACCGACTGGCGCAATCGGGTATGGTTTTTACCCAGGCCTATGCAGGGGCAGCTAACTGCGCACCCAGCAGGGCCTGTTTGATGAGTGGCCAGCATACGCCAAGGCATGGCATTTACACCGTGGCCAATTCTGACAGAGGTCCGAGCCGGGAGCGAAAAATAATTCCTACTCCGAATAATGAGGTTTTGCCGGAAAAAATTCTCACGATTGCCGAACTCTTCAAAATGGCTGGATACACCACCGGTACCTTTGGAAAATGGCATTTAGGTGATGATCCTAAAACACAGGGGTTTGATATTAATGTCGGTGGTTCGCATCGTGGCAATCCGGGTAAGGCAGGTTATCTGAGTCCTTATAAGATCGATTATATAGAAGATGGTGTTGCCGGAGAATATCTGACTGACCGCCTGGCCGATGAGGCGCTTGGTTTTATTCGTAGCTATAAAAACAAACCATTTTTTGTTTACCTGCCTTTTTATGCCGTACATACACCATTAATTGGTAAAGAATTACTGGTCAGCCAATATAAAAACAAAAAAGCGACAAATGGTCATTCCAATCCTGTTTATGCAGCCATGATCGAAACTGTGGATGCTAATGTCGGGAAGATATTGGCGGGACTGGACGAATTAGATCTTACTGATCATACCATCATTATTTTCACTTCTGATAACGGAGGTATCCGGTCGATTTCCAACCAACATCCGTTAAGGGGTGGTAAAGGCAGTTATTACGAAGGAGGAATCAGGGTTCCTTGTATAATAAAGTGGCCGGATCAGGTGGCACCGGCTTCTACATCGGACTACCCCATTGTAAATCTTGATTTTTTTCCCACCTTCAGGGAAATACTGGGCATTGAGCTAAATGATAATGAGATGGACGGCATCAGCCTGCTGCCGTTGTTCCGTGGTGAAAAACTCCCCCAAAGGCCTTTATACTGGCATTTTCCCATTTATCTACAGGCAGACAACCCGGAGAAAGACGACGGTAGAGATCCCTTGTTCCGGACCAGACCGGGATCGGTAGTGCGGTTAGGCGATTGGAAGTTGCACGAATACTTTGAAGATCATGGTTTGGAATTATACAATCTCAGCGTAGATACAGGAGAAAGAAATAATCTGGCAGGAAAAAAACCTGAAAAAACCCGGGAATTATTGACCCTGTTAAGGCAGTGGCGTCGGCATGTAAAAGCTCCTGTGCCCCGTGAGCCGAATCCGCAATACAATCCGGAGAAGGTGAAGCATTAACCGTTGACAAAAAAAAATCCTTCCAAGTGCTTGGAAGGACCATCCATAGTAGCCTCACCGTGATCAAAAGGCTAGCGGATCACATTTTATTAAATTCATAAGTTTACATTTTACAAGATGTTGACATGTACGGAAAGTCCAATATCTGTTCCATTTCAGGTTAATCGATGCCAGAAAACAGGAATAATTTTTCAGCGAATTGATAATTAGATAGTTAAGAGGATTAGTATTTTGTTTTTTGAAAAAAATACGCCTTACCTTTCTGGTAAAATTTTCCAAAATTTAAACTTTTTTCCCAAAATTGGAATTTCGCCGACAGTTTTTAGTAAAATTGAGCCTGGCATGTTTGGCCGGTTTTTTTAGTTTAGGGCAAAAAAAAGAAACGGATGCAAACTATTGAAGCGCTTATTGACCTGCTGAATCTGGAAAAAATAGAAGAAAATATATTCAGGGGACAAAACTATCAGGCACCCTGGAACCGGGTTTTTGGCGGTCAGGTGTTGGCACAATCCCTTTATGCAGCCTACCAGACGGTGCCTGATGACAGGTTTGTCCATTCTCTTCATGGTTATTTTATATTGACCGGCGACATCAGTACGCCAATTATCTATGAGGTAGACCGGATCAGGGACGGGGGCAGCTTTACAACCCGAAGGGTGGTGGCCATTCAACACGGACGGGCTATTTTTAATATGTCTGCTTCTTTTCAACTGGTTCAGGAAGGCTTCGATCACCAGGTTAACATGCCGGAAGTATCACCTCCGGAAGATAGTCTTTCCGAAGAAAAAATGGCAGATAACTACCGGGAAAAAGCACCTGAGATCTATCGCCGGTTGACCCGGTCGCGGCCCATAGCGTTCAGGAGGGTTGACAACCTGAATCCGTTGGAGGCTAAAAATATACCTCCTTTTCAGCACGTATGGTTCAAAGCCAAGAACTCTCTGCCTAAAGATACCAGGTTGCATCAGGCTGTTTTGGCTTATGCTTCGGACTACAATTTGCTGGGAACCGCTTTGCTGCCACATCGGGAACACATCGACATCAACAAAATATTTCTGGCGAGCCTCGATCATGCCATGTGGTTTCATAGGGAATTTAATATGGATGATTGGCTGTTATATGCGATTGACAGCCCCAGTGCATCAAATTCACGGGGGTTTACCCAGGGAAAAATCTTTGACCGGAACGGCCTTCTGGTAGCATCTGTGGCACAGGAGGGATTAATCCGGTCGATGAATAAATAGTTGGCGGCAGGCACCGGCAGACGTGAGTGTTGTTGTGTCTCTTTGTGTCTTGGCGCCATTAATTTCTTGAAAGATGGCGCAAAAGTAAAAGCTTATCCCAAAAAATGATCTTTCCATCAGAACTGCAAACTAAATCGATCAAAAACGCATTTATAAAGCATGAGATTTATTTTTAAAACCCCTGTATGTTGTGGCTTGCTTGTTGTCATAACCTTGCTTTCAAGGGATGTTTCAGGGCAGATTAACGGTAGAGTGATTTACAGGGAGGCAGATTTTAAGGATAAAATCGACAGTCTGCGAAAAACCACTAAAAACATCGTTTTACCGGCAGGAGATCCCCTGGAAACCGCTACTTATGTGGCTTTGTCGCATTATCCGGAATTGGCGGGCCACACGATTAAAATAAAATATAAAAAAAACGTCAGGCATCCTGTGACCGCGAGCTGGTCATTCCGGAACCTTTTCAGAGCTAGAAAACGGCACGTTTATGTATTGCTTCTGAGTACTGATGCTTTTGTCAACCGGTTGGATTTCAACCGGCAGTTGGGTGTAATAGGACATGAATTGGCCCACTTTGCTTACTACAGGGAAAGATCCGGCCTGGGGATGGCCTGGTGGGGAATCAGATATGTAACCTCCAAAAAATTCCGGTATCAATTTGAAAAGGATGCTGACAGGGCCACGGTCGATCACGGGCTGGGGTGGCAGTTGCTTCATGTTTCTTTCTATATGAAAAGTGACGAGGTCAGGGAATACATGAAACAAAAGGGGTACATGCAAAACACATCGTACCGGTAATTTCTCCTTTTGCTTCAGCGCGCTTTCCATCTTTTTCCACCACATAGTCGCCAGTGGTATCTTCCTGCCCGGGCTTCCTGCCAGCCATGTTTTTGACGTACCTTGTGCGATGATCATTTCAGGAAATTCTTAAAACCTTCGCACCGGCAACGTGGCTGAATTTTAGTTCCACCAAAGCCTTGTTTACCTCTTCCGGCGTGTATTCCCGGTAGCTTGGTTTTATCCCCATGGCTGAGGCCAGTGCTAAAAACTCACTGACATCCGAACGTGTTATATTGGCTACTGATTTAATCTCTTTTTCAAGCCACAGATGCCTTGGGTAATCCAGATTCTGTAAATAATCTTTATCCGTGTTTTCTTTCCTAATGGCGTTGATCACCAGCCGGCCGCCGGGTTTTAAACACTTTAGCGCCTCTATCACCGGTTTCCACGCCGGCGTGGTATCTATCACAGCATCTAAAGGTTCGGGGGAGAGGGCCGATGTGTCACCGCTCCAGACCGCACCCAATGATAGGGCAAAATCCCTTTCGGATGCTTTCCTGGCAAATACATAAACCGGTGTGTTGGGAAATTTGTACTTAATCATCTTTAATACCAGGTGGGCGGAAGCGCCAAACCCGGTAAGCCCAAGCCGCTGTCCGTCTTTTAAGCGGGTCATATTCAACGATCTGTAGCCAATCGAACCTGCACATAACAAAGGGGCAGCCTCGGCATCCTCGAGGTTGGGGGGTATCGGATAGGCGAATGACGCCGGTACTTTCATGAATTCCGCATACCCGCCATGCCGATCCCTGCCGGCAGCCACAAAATCGTTGCATAGGTTTTCCGCTCCATTCAGACAATGATCACAATGACCGCACGCACTGCAAATCCATGCCACGCCCATTCTGTCATTCAACCGAACATCTTTTACCTCCCTGCCTGTTTCAACCACACGGCCTATGACCTGATGACCGGGAATCATAGGAAAGTGGGAAGGTGGCGTCCTCCCTTCGATTTCATCCAGTTCGGTATGGCAAATGCCACATACACTCACTTTTAATAACACCTCGTCACCTTGAACGGTAGGTTTAGGCAATTCGATCAGGTCCAGGGGATTCGGATTACTATTTAAATCGACAATCTTATTGATTACCATAGCCTTCATAGGAACTTAGGTTTTGGCGATGCTTTTTACGATTGTTTCGAAGCAATGAAAGACGATATCGAAAGTCGGTTGTATTTTCTCCATGACTGTGATCCCGGGTAATTTATAAAAAGACTACCCCCCATTCCTTTTTTTGCTGAAAGCAAACTAAGATTTTTAAATATTGTACCTGGCTGATAAACCGGATAACGGTTGATAGGTTGTTGGGTATTTTATCTCCCTGAAGCTTACGTAAGATTCACAATAGAATTCATCGTATCGAATTCGTTGCGAATATAATCGTCTGCATAATCGTCATTCTCCCATATTTCTCCGTCAATCAGATACTTAAACTGATAATTTTTGCCAGTCTCCAGAGCCAGGGTGGCTTTAAAGATGCCGTTTTTCAACTGTTCCATAGGCGTAGCCTTGGTGTTCCAGTCGTTGAATTCACCGACCACCTGGATTTTTTTAGCGCCATTGCTAATGGATTTTGGAACGCTCAATGTTACTTTACAAACCGGTTTGCTTTTTAAAAACTGCTTTTTGATACTCATAACTAAAAGATTTTAAATGTTTTAACTTTACTATAAAACAAATTGACAATGCCAAAGTTCCGCTAATTTTATCATTGAATTAGTTAAAAACCGAAGGATTGTCAAATGATAGAAATCACTTGTCACCATGATTGTCATCATGTCGGAAACGCTTCATTAAAAGCACAATGACCTTATCATTTATTCTGTCTCAGCCAATGTTTCAATGGCCCTTTTACCCATAATTTTTTCCAGATCTTTCTCAAAGACCACCTCTTTTTCCAGTAACAACGCTGCCAGAGATTCCAGCTTGTCCCGGTTGGTTGCCAAAAGCTGCTTTGTCCGGTCATACGCCTCCTGAACCAGTTTCCGGACCTCTTCATCAATGAGCTTCGCAGTAGCCTCGCTGTAGGGTTTTTCTAATAACCTTTCGTTTTGCCCTGTCGAATCGTAGAAGCTGATGTGTCCGATTTTATCGTCCAGCCCGTAGTAGGCGACCATGTTATAGGCTTGTTTGGTGACCTTTTCCAGATCGTCCAGCGCCCCCGAAGATATCTCATTAAAAATCAGATCCTCCGCAGCCCTTCCTCCAAGTGCGGCACAAATTTCGTCTTTAAATTGGGATTTTGTGATGATCTGATGCTCTTCGGGCAGATACCAGGCGGCACCCAGGGACTTCCCCCGGGGAATAATGGTTACTTTGATGAGCGTGTTGGTATTTTTTAAAAACCAACTGACTACTGCATGTCCAGCCTCATGATAGGCGATGATTTTTTTCTCCCTGGGTGAAATTATCTTGCTTTTTTTCTCCAGTCCGCCAACGATACGGTCTATGGCTTCATTGAAATCGTCCCAGTCTACCAGATCTTTGCTTTTTCGGGCGGCGATCAGTGCCGCTTCATTACAGATATTGGCAATATCTGCTCCTGAAAACCCGGGGGTTTGTGCCGAAAGCTGTTTCAAATCGATATTTTCGGCGAGTTTCAGCGGCTTAAGATGCACTTTAAAAATCTCCTGGCGTTCCTGCTGATTAGGAAGCTCCAGATAAATATGCCGGTCGAACCTTCCGGGGCGTAGCAAAGCCGCATCCAGGATATCCGCCCTGTTGGTGGCGGCCAGTACAATTACACCTGTATTGGTACCAAAACCATCTAATTCGGTGAGCAATTGGTTGAGCGTATTTTCCCGCTCATCATTTGTTTGAAAGGCCTGCAATTTACCCCGGGAGCGACCAATGGCATCGATCTCATCGATAAAGATGATGCTTGGTGCCTTTTCTTTGGCCCGTTTGAAAAGGTCCCTGACCCTCGATGCACCTACTCCTACAAACATTTCCACAAACTCAGAGCCCGACAATGAAAAGAAAGGTACTTTGGCTTCGCCTGCCACAGCCTTTGCCATTAGGGTTTTACCGGTACCCGGAGGACCCACCAACATCACGCCTTTGGGTATTTTCGCGCCCAGTTTGGTATAGTTTCCGGGGTTTTTCAGAAAATCAACAATTTCCATTATTTCTACTTTGGCTTCTTCCAGGCCGGCCACATCCGCAAATGTGATTTTACTTTTCCGGTCTTTATCCAAAAGCTGCGCCGTGGATTTGCCAAAGTTAAATATTGAACTGCCACCGCCCCCCCGACCGATGCTTCTCATCATAAAAAACCAAAACAGGATAATCAACCCCACGGGGAGCAGCCATGCCAGTACTGTAGACCAGTCGAAGCTGGAAATATAGCTAACGGCTATTTGCTGATCGGGTGAAAAATCCTTGGTGGCTTCCTGCAGTTTCGTTTCAAAAGTTTCAACTGATCCGATGGTCAACGCGTAATGGGGGCCCGGGTTGGGGCCGAATATGTTTTTAGAAACGGCTTCATATTTTGGATCGTCCAGCCTGTCTTCCTTGATATAAATATTGGCCTTTTCCTTATTGACCACTTCTATCCTGGCCACGTCATGCAGGCTTAGTATGTTTCGCTCAAACTCCAACCAACTAATCTCCTTCACCGGGTTGTACGAACCGGATAAAAGGGTGAACAGCAGCAGGGCTATCAAAGCAAAGTATAACCAATTGAACCGGTTAAAGCTGTTTTTTCTTCCGGGCTTTGAGTTTTCAGAGGGATTCATTTTTGTCTTGGCCTTCTTTAATACGGATTCACAAAACTAGCATAACCCGTTTGATTATCGGGTATCTAAAGTCATGCTATCGCATGATTATTGTCATGTAAAAAGGCCGGCTTACTTTATGTCATAAACTAAGTGGTACAACCGCCAGGTCCTGCTTGTGTTTTTCTGCATTGATGCCGGTAAAAGCGAGACCACTGCGCGGGTTGTGAGTTGTACAAGGCTTTCACTTAAATTTTTTATTTTGCTTTTTCGCTTGCCTTTTGAAGTATCTTCTGAAAAGAAAATTGTGTTTTAAGGCCTCCATGTTTTCATTGAACCGGGCAGAGCCTTCATTGATGTTGGCGACAGTTTGCTTCAGATCATTGACAAAAACTGTGTCATGTACAACCATTGAAACGACCCCTTCGCCATCTTCCAGATGATCGATAAAAGTTTCCAGCTTTGAGGATGTTGCGGTGAGATAATCACTGGTGTTTGTCAAATTTTCCATGATTGTGTCCAGCTTTTTTGTCAGGCCCCGATCTCCGATCAATGCACCCAGCAATCCTTCGTCTTCGTTTAATTTTTCGGTGGTTTTGATGAGATTATCAGATATTTGTTCAGTATTATAGGCAGCGTTGTTCAGTTGTAAGATCGTCTGTCTGAGTGCCTCTGTCAGAACGGTATCGACCAGTAAAGCACCGAAAGTACCTTTTCCCTCGTTAATGTTTTGCGTTATTTTGAGCAGGTCGGAAACCAACAGGGCTGCATTTTCGTTGGTCATGCTCAGGGTATTCAGGATATCGTCTGTTTTTATCCGGCTGTAAGACAAAATATAGTCGTTGTTTTCTACCGGTGGTCGATTACCGTTGCCGGGGCTAATATTCACCAGCATATTTCCCATCAACCCATCAGAACCAATGCTGGCGATGGCATCTTTCTTGATGTATTTCCGTACATCGCTTTCTATGATCATCCTTACCTCGATAGTAGAGTCATTGGTAATGATAACCTCCTCTATAGTTCCTACATTAATGCCGGAGAACCTCACGTTATTGCCTGATTGAAGCCCATTGACATTACCGAAAAGTGCGTTAAGCTCAAAGGTATCCCCGAACATATTTTTTTCATTGCCAATTAAATAGATGGCTACAATAAATAAAGCAATTCCCACTGTAACAAATGCCCCCAGTTTGATATTTTTTAGTGTCGTGTTCTTCATAGCTATTACTTGAAAAATGCTTTAATATTAGGATCCTTTGAGTTTTCCAGTTCCCGGTAATCCCCCTGGACATAGTTTTGCCCATCAATGAGAATTACCACGCGGTTAGACGTGATTCTGGCACATTCCATATCATGGGTAATGATCAATGAAGAGGTATGGAATTTTTGTTGCAATTCGAGCATCAAATAACAGATTTCTTTGGCAGTGATGGGGTCGAGGCCGCTGGTGGGTTCGTCGTAAAATATGATTTTGGGTTTCAGAATCAGCGCCCTGGCCAGGGCTACGCGTTTTTTCATACCTCCGGAAAGTTCGGCAGGCATTAAGTCCATGGTTTCTTCGAGCCCCACACTATGCAAAGCTTCCCTGACCAGTTGCAGGCTGTCGACATTTTCCCCAAACTTCTCAACATGCCTCCTCAGAGGAAACTCCAGATTTTCCCTTACGGTCATAGAGTCATACAAGGCACTTCCCTGAAATAAAAAACCGATTTCTGCCCGTAACCTGTCCAGTTCCTCCTGTTCCAGACCAGGGATGTTTTTGCCCAGCACATTGATTTTACCGTTGTCAATTCCTATTAATCCGACAATACATTTTATTAATACGGATTTACCGGACCCTGATTTTCCAAGCACTACAAGATTTTCACCCTCTTTCAATATCAGGTTAAAGTTTTGCAATACATGGTTGTCCCCAAACGATTTGCTGAGGTTTTCTACTTCAATGACCGCTTTACTACGATCCGGGGCTTCATTGGCTTCATCAATATGTTGGTATAGTGTCTGCCCCATGTTACTCACAACTCGTAGAATATGTCTGCCACCAGTACGGCGATAAAATCAAGAATAAATACCAGCACAGAAGTGACCACCACAGCCGTATTGGCAGCTTTGCCTACGCCCTCAGTTCCTTTTTTAGAAAAGTAGCCTTTATAACAGCCAATCAGGCCAATGGCAAATCCGAAAAAAAATGATTTGGTGATGGAAGGAATCACATCTCCAAAATTCAGAAATTCAAAAACCTGGCTAAAATACAGCTCAAAGCTGACCGCGCCTTTCAGGTTTTCGACGAGGTATGATCCAAACAATGCCACGGCATCGGCCATGATGACCAGCAAAGGCAGCATTAAGGTGGCCGCGACTACCCTGGTAATCACCAAATACTTAAAGGGGTTGGTTCCGGAAACTTCCATGGCATCGATCTGTTCAGTCACCTTCATCGACCCCAACTCCGCGCCAATGCTCGAACCTACACGGCCCGCACAGATCAGGGCGGTGATTACAGGGCCAATCTCCCGGATAATAGCTATTCCCACCATCGATGGCATCCAGGACTCGGCCCCGAATTCAACCAATGTAGGCCGGGTCTGGAGCGTTAGCACCAGCCCCATGATGAAACCGGTAAGTCCCACCAATGGCAGCGAATTCCAACCTATTTCATAGGACTGCCGGAGAAGTTCCCTGAACTCATACGGAGGTTTGAAAACCTCTTTGAAGAACCGGGCTGCAAACCGGGAGATTTCACCGGTTTCGGTCAAATACCGAATTACGGATTGGGGTAAGCGAATGATAGTCGACATATTTTTTCACCATACTAATGCCACAAAGTGGCGGTTATCGGGTCTTGAAAAATAAACTCTTCAGATAAAATTATCAAAGTCGCCGGATTTAAATAGTGTTTTAAGTCATAAAACGGTATGACTTCTATCATATAAAATCCATGGGGTCGGTGCTAAGCGTGGGGTGTGGTTTTGGAATGGGGCATGTGGAACAAAGGGGGTTAAAACAGCAAGCGGGCATCCACTATTTTCATAATGAATCCCCGCTTCACTTCATTAAACTCCGTAAAGCTTAATAAGGGCTAAGTTACAGTTATTGTGACTTCAGTTTCCATTATTGTTTCCGAAGAAAAATAACTTCCACCTCTGACCTCTCTATTTCGCACCATTCCCTTTTCCAATACCTAAGTACTCAAAAATTTCCTGGTTTGATGTTAGATCGGCCTGGCTTTTCATACCTGACTTTTATCTCTCACTCAGTAGATTAAAGATCATACTTAAATTGCTGGAAACCAATTTTTTAACTAAAAAGTTATGCACAACTTATGCACAAAGTTATCCACATTTTTGCATTTGTCGATGATCCGGGTTGTCTGCCCTTTTACTGGTCGTAAAATTAGTTCAACCTGACAATTACCAGTTAAAAATATAGCAGAGATCTTTTTTTAATGTTAAAAAGGTTACGTAACTTTAATAAGTACTTTTTGGTGTATCGACCAAACCAGTACAGGGACAATGGACAGCTCTACTTATCCACGGGTATTAGAAGCTTGCCATGCAAAAGGCGAGGTGTAACTCGCCTTTTGCAACGTTTAACATCATGCCGGATTCGGATATCAACGCGAGGAAAGTGCTTCAAAGCCGCTACCTGCTCCCTGATCGACAACACCAACTCATTGAAACCCCCGAAGCATTGTTTAGTTGCGTTGCCCTTGCAATAGCAGGGGCGGAGAGCAATATTGAAAAACATGGCGGCTATTCAACAAAGTGGCGGTGGCAAGGGGTTTATTACCCCATCATTCGACTCCTACCACACTGCTCCCACAATCGCATCCCCTACAAACAACTATCCCCCCCACACATACACATGAATATAAACAAACATATAATACAATATCGCCAACAACACCGGCAAATAAACCAAAAAAAAGAACCCACGCCTTTGATGCAATTTATACTCCAGGCCCAGCCCCACCACTCCAAGCACTATTAAATAGAAAGGAACAAAAGAAATCCAGATAAAAATATTGTCCGGAAAAGCCGACCAACTTACACTAAAAATTGAAAGGGTGATGAGAGTACCTATAATCAGGGAGCCTGAAAAAATGTTTTTGTTCATATAGTTTTTTTGTAAAATAAAGCAAAAATCCACTGGCCTGAAAATGACCTGGGTCAATCTTTTCAGAACCAACCCCGGGACGCATAGGGTATCGATGAGAAAGATCATATGCACCGTTGATTGCGGTCATAAAGTTCGTGGGCCTTAGCATTTATTTTAGTATATGCGTTGTCTGTCAAAGAAGTGTTTAGGTAAACTGAATTACGTAAATGTTTTAACGCAAACCTTTCGTTTTATCGGATTTAAAACTTGATCTAATGCAAAAAAGATTTTTTCTGTTAATTTCAGCCATAACCCTGATAATTGTAGTAGCGAGCGTTATGATGTTTGGTAAGGATAGCTATAAGGATTTAACCGGCTTACCGGAGTCGCAGGAATATTTTTTCAGGTCACAGGCAGGCGGGTTGGGGAAACGTGACAAGGATTTTGTGTACGCGGCGAGTGTAGCATCTCCTTGTGTGGTACATGTCAAGTCAAAAGTAGCCATCAGAGGACGTGGTTTTAATTATCCGGACCCGGGCCCGTTTAAGGATTTTTTTGATGATGAATTCTGGAAGCGCTTTTTTCAGATTCCGGAAGATGGTGAGCGGGAAAACTTTGCCCGGGCGGCAGGTTCAGGGGTAATTATCGATAAAGACGGGTATATAGTGACCAACAACCATGTAATTGACCAGGCGCAGGAGATTGAAGTGGTTTTACATAACCAGCGGTCTTATGAAGCCAGGGTTGTCGGGAGGGATCCGTCAACCGATTTGGCATTATTGCAAATCGAGGAAGATAACCTTCCGGCCCTGCCGTTTGCAAATTCGGATGAGGCACAGGTAGGAGAGTGGGTTTTGGCGGTAGGCAACCCCTTTTATAATTTATCATCGACCGTAACGGCGGGGATCATCAGTGCCAAGGCCAGAAACATCAATATCTTGCAGGATAATGCCGCTATCGAGTCTTTCATTCAAACCGACGCGGCGGTCAACCGTGGCAACAGTGGTGGTGCCCTGGTGAATACCGATGGCGCGTTAATTGGGATCAATACGGCGATTGCATCACCCACGGGGGTGTATGCAGGCTACGCTTTTGCAATCCCTTCCAATATCGTGGAAAAAGTGGTGCATGATATCAAAAAGTATGGTGTTGTGCAGAGAGCGTACCTGGGGGTATTTGTCAGAAATCTTGACGGCCAACTGATCGAGGATCTCAAATTAGATACGGCTGAAGGGGTACTTGTAGATAGTCTGACTTTAAATGGTGCAGCCAGCAGGGCCGGGATCAGGTCGGGGGACATCATTTTGGCGATCGACGATCAAAAAATTAAGAATGCTGCCGACCTGCAGGCAAAAATCGGCACGCACAAACCTGGCGATGAAGTGAAAGTAAGGATATTCAGGGATGGTAGCAGTCAATCAATAACAGCCAGGCTCCGGAATGTGTCGGGTGGCGTAGAGGAGGTTAAAAAAGTGCGGAATGAAGTGGTCGAAATGCTTGGGGCTGAGTTCGGGGCCCTCACGGTGGAAGAGAAAAACAAGCTTAAAATCAAGAGCGGCCTCGAGGTTACCAGGCTGCATTCCGGTAAGCTCAAGGCACAAACGGAGATGAGAGAAGGTTTTATAATTACCAAAATTGACGATAAAAGAATTAATTCCGTAGAGGATCTGACAGCGATACTGAAAAGCAGGGAAGGAGGGGTCCTTATAGAAGGAATATACCCTGACAGCCCGGAAGTACATTATTATGCTCTGGGCCTTTAAATGCCAGCAGACTTATGGTTTTTCAAAACCGACACGATGCGGCGGCCCGGTTGGGTGAAGCTTTGCGAAAATATGAAGGGAAAAACGGCGTGATCGTCGGACTTCCCCGAGGCGGTATTCCATTGGCCTATTTTCTGGCAAAATTGCTCCACTTTCAGATGGTCGTTATACCCAGTAAGAAGATAGGCCATCCATTTAACAAAGAATATGCGATTGGAGCGGTCACCCTGGAAGGCAGGGTTATAAAACAGGTGGCTGATGTGGCTGACAGTTATATAGAGTCGGAAACCGAGCGGTTACGTAAAATTCTGTTGGCAAAAGAACAGTTTTACGGCGGGGCTGAACTGGTGGGAGGACTCAAAGATAAGACTGTTATCATTGTGGACGATGGAATAGCCACCGGCTGTACTATGGAAGCGGTCGTGGAATTGGTAAATAGCAAACACCCGGCAAAAGTGATTGTAGCCGTACCTGTTGCTCCACCGGCCGCAGTTGTGAAACTGACTTCTAAAGTGGATGAGATCATCTGCCTGCACCAGCCTGCCGAATTTTATGCGGTAGGGCTTTTTTATCGTGATTTTTCCCCGGTTTCGGATCAGGAAGTCCGGCGGCTTGTTGAGATGGCGCCGGGATAGATTTCCCGGCTGAATGCTATTTAGATCGACTTTGAGGAGGTCTGGGTCCGGATGGCGTTATCAGTAACGGCTAATTATCAATAACGGCTAAGCGTTGCCTCCGGCTTTAAGGTTACAGGTCCATACCGGCAGGCGGGCATGGTGTGACAATCCCTCGGCAATGCTACCGCTAAACAGACGGGCCAGCCCTTTACGTCCATGAGTGCCAACGGCTATCATATCAGCCTTATGCTCCCGGGCAAATTTCACAATACCCTCTTCCTCACTGGGAGCAGGGGTAAAATAGGGCTGGCAGTTATCTATCTCATTTTGTTTGATGAATTCGCGGATTGCTTCCCAGTCGCTGCCGACAGGGTGCAGGTTACTGGTAGTAAACACCTTTAAAACAAGTATTTCGGCCTGTAACCACTGCTGGAATGCTTTTAGCTTTTCTATCACGGGTTTTTCCTTTTCCGATAGATTGGAGCCATAGACAATGGTTTTCAAATCATCCAGTGCTGTCGGGGATTTAATGGTTATGACCGGACAATTGGCCATCCTTATTACTTTTTCCGGAATCTTTCCAATGGTTTCCGGTTCCCCTTTACCTTTGTAACTCATGATGATGAGATCTGCGGGGGCATTGACAAGGTTGTCTGCCAAATCTGTATTGGGTTTTCCAATATGAACATCCTTGATAATATCCACACTTTGGCAGGATTTTGCCATATGATCCATACTTTCGTTGGCCGATTTTATCAGGTCTACGATAAATGGATTACCGGTAGGTTTCTCGAGGTTGATGTCGCCCGATGCATTGAGTAACACCCCTTGCGGATGTTCGAGAACATGCAGCAGTCTGATACCGGCCTGCTGCCTGCTGGCTATTTGACAGGCCAGTCCCAGTGCATGGCTGGCCCTGTCTGAAAAATCCGTAGGTACTAAAATTGTCATGATGAATGAGCTTTTCTTTTAAAGTTAAACAATGAACAGGGCAGAAGACCCCGGTTAAAATTCCAACGTTGAAATATCTCCTTCAGGCAGCCCCAGTTCCCTGGCTTTCAGAAGGCGCCGCATGATTTTGCCGCTTTTGGTCTTGGGTAAATCGTCCAGAAAAGCTATTTCTTTAGGCGCGATGACTGTTCCGAGTTTTTTTCGGCCAAATCCCAGGATTTCCAATCTCAAAGCCTCCGAAGGTTCTTCATCCTGCTTTAATGCAACAAATGCCTTCACCAATTGCCCTGTCATGGGATCAGGCTTACCTATTACTGCTACTTCAGCTACTATCGGATGTTCCATCAAGGCGCTTTCCACTTCAAAAGGCCCCACAAGGTGACCCGATGTTTTGATGATCTCATCACCCCGTCCTAAAAACCAAAAGTATCCTTCCTCATCCTGCATGGCCAGATCTCCTGTCATATACCAGTTGTCGGAAAAGCATTTCCTGTAACGGGCCTCATCATGAATATAACCCCTGAACATGGAAGGCCACGCAGCTTTAATGGCCAGCTCACCATAAGTTCCGGGTGTGTTGATTTTCATGGGTTTATGATGGTCATCTTTTTGGAAAATAGCCGCTTCAATGCCGGGGACAGGCAATCCCATGGAACCGGGCTTGATTTTGGTTGATGGAAAGTTGGCAATCATAATGCCACCGGTTTCGGTCTGCCACCAGTTATCGTGAATGGGCAACCCGAAATGACTTTGGCCCCACCTGATGGCTTCCGGATTCAACGGCTCTCCCACACTGTGTACCAGGCGGAGATGACTCAAATCGAAAGTTTCCTTTGGCGTGGACTTGACTCGCATCAGGGAGCGAATCGCAGTAGGTGCGGTATACCATACATTGACTTTGTTAGATTCAAGGATATGATACCATCTTTGCGCATCAAAACCGGCTTCGTCTATGATGGAGGTGATTCCGTGCGAGAGGGGAGCAATGATGCCATAGGAGGTGCCGGTTACCCATCCCGGGTT
Source organism: Agaribacillus sp. DX54 (assembly GCF_056858335.1). Classification (NCBI taxonomy): domain Bacteria; kingdom Pseudomonadati; phylum Bacteroidota; class Cytophagia; order Cytophagales; family Splendidivirgaceae; genus Agaribacillus; species Agaribacillus sp. DX54. Next base: position 15,777 of record NZ_JBXEQE010000035.1, on the reverse strand, counting down.
TGCCGTACACCAGTAGATATCACCGGGATGAAAATCTAATACGTATTTCCCGGTCATGTAAAGATTTAAAATAGCACTGTGTACATGTAAAGCACCTTTGGGCTTTCCTGTGGTGCCTGAGGTAAAATGCAGGATGGCATGATCTTCGGGATGTGTCGGCGGGATGTCGTATTCGTCCGAAGCCTCTTTCATCAACTTTTGCAATGACCACAGGCCTTTTCCCAGATGATCGGTGGCATCGGTGAGCAGTATATGTTTTAATTGTGGTAATTGGTTTTTGATCCTTGAGATTTTTCTTTGATAGAGGTTGGAAGTGGTCAGCAATACTTTGGCATTTCCTTTTGACATGCGTTGCAATATCGGCTCAGGGCTGAAGGTTGAAAACAGTGGGCAAAAGATGTTTTTGTGCTTCCAGCTTCCCAAGGCGGCGATATACAACTCAGGAATTCTTCCTGTTAGCGTAAATACACGCTCAACGGGTTTAACCTCCAATGTTTCCAGTATATTGGCAAATTGATTAGTTTTCGTTTTTAGTTGTTTGTAAGTATAATCCCTGGTTTTACCTGTTCTACTCAGCCATTTTATTGCTATCCGGTGCTCGTTTTTACCAAAAGCATGCCGGTCCACCGCTTCATGGGCTATGTTTAACCCCCGACCCTCCGGTAATCCACTGAGTTCGGATTGCATTTGATCCCATGAAAATTCGCGTTTTGTTCTCCGGTAATCGGACAGGTTTGGTTTCACTAATTGAGAGGATGAAGTTTTTGTAATTATTTCCACTTTATTTACAGCGTCCAAGTTGTGTAATTTAAATGTAAGGGCATAACCTTACGATTTAAATGACATTCATCAGCATTAGTTTTGATTTTTATCAAATATTGTGAAGCGCCTGGCCATAGAACACACATGGTGATGATTGTCAACAGATTATTTTGACTACAATCATGATGACCATTGACAAACATCATAAAAGTTTTGAGCTATGAACACTACATTTATTGTTATAAAAACAAGAATTGCAGGTTGACAAATTCTAGTTTCACATAGACTGTTTAAGTTTGATTAACAAAATCATCCTGATCGCAAACGGTGATCGGGATGATTTGTTATCTGTAAAAAACCAAATCCCAAATCAATGCCGCAACCTCACCCATTTACAGATATTTCAGGGAGATCATCGATGATTTTCCGAGAAAGCAACAGGCGCCTGCCAGGGAACCCGGAAGGGAACGTACTGTCGGAACAAGACAGGGCCGCACCTCTGCCATCCAGGCACCACGGAGCACCTCACGGTACAGTCCAAAAGTCCCACCCGGTACCAACGTAAGCCTGCAAGATCCGGAACCGCAAGAAGCCGGACAAGGCGGAACTAATAACATTTGACCACCAGCAACCATTTTTACTTATGAAACATAAGACCGACAACAACCCAGGGCCCCGGAAAAAGAGAAAATCCTTGGCAGAGATCATATTCATGGATATGCGGCTCTTATATATATCCTTTTATGGAGATAACTGTCTGGATACTGATTTTAAGTCCCGGCAAACCGCTGCCAATGAACCGGGTAAATACCGGCTGATCGGGCAAAGTGCCATGAATGAATTCATCGGTCAGTTGATTCATGATTACCGGATGAATTAGTTGACAGGAGATTTTCAAATAGTAAGATATCTTAGTAACTTTTAGCCAGGCAAAAGTATGTCAACGATATTTCATGGACCAATTGTTACTTTCGGTTTTTTATCCGCATAACCAGCGCTGCCTGCTGGTCAAATCCGGAATTTTGCCGCTCCTCGATCCATGTGAACTCAGGAACTTCTCTTATTTTTTCAGCCTGTACAAAGGGCAAAATGTGACCATGTACTTCCACCTTGATGAGGCAGATAAAGCTGTCAGACTGATAAAAGACCATTTTTATACTTTTTTTGAAACATATAAAGCAAAGCAACCGGAGGTCAGGTTTCCATTGAACCGGTTGTTTATGAATTTTCCGTACAATACCCTCCATTTTTGGGATAAAAACCCTTTTCAGTCAGGGGGGATGTATAGCGTTCATAAAAATCTTGATTACCATACCTCACTTTCTGTTTTTTGCCTGAAAAAACTGGCCGGTGAACAAAACTGGCATGATTCCCTGACATTTCGTATTTTCCTTGAAATACTGACGATATTGCAAAGCTACATTTACCGGAAATATGGAATACATATAACGCCGGTTTTTGACCAGCTAACAGAAGGCCTGAAAAACCGGGCCGGTGACAAGGCAAATCTGGTAGACAGTTTTTTTGAACAGGGGAAAGCTATATACCGGGAACAGCCATCTGAGATTGACCGCTATATGAATGAGGTGAACAAACAAAACCGGATGCCGAACAGGATGATCGATGGTTTCGTGAGTGATTGGTTGAATATCATCGAAAAAAAGAAAAGACCCACTTCCGGTGAGCAGACCACTAAAGAAATACAGGACTTTGTCAGGGAGATTATATTGGATGTTGTCCATAAAATTGATCTTTCGCACAAGGGATTAATCCAGGCCATTGCCGTTGTATCTGAAGCGGGCACCCAAGTAAATATTACAGCCGAAAACGGAGATACCATTGCTTAAAATATCATTTTGCACTGTAAGCATGAATCGTCTTCATCATATCAGGGAGACATTACCGGCCAACATGGCCGCTAATACCGGCTACGAAAACCTTGAATTTGTTTTGTTCGATTACAATTCCGGCGATGGCTTAGCGGATTGGGTTCACGAAAACTTTTCAAGGGAGCTTAAAAAAGGAAAATTGATCTTTGGAAGCACTGATACACCCGATCACTTTGACCGGAGCCGTTCGAGGAATATGGCCTTTCGGCTGGCAACCGGTGATATAGTTTGTAATGTAGACGCGGATAATTTTACAGGACCGGATTTTGCAGCTTTTGTCAACCGACATTTTCAGACCGAACCGGATAGCTACTTATCTGTTAATTATAAAGACAACCTCATGAACTTTTCAGATACTTATGGAAGAATAGCCTGCTTCAGGGAAGACTTTGAAACTGTTGGCGGATTTGATGAAAGTATGGAAGGATATGGGTATGAAGATATTGATTTATGCCAGCGCCTGAGCCTTCTGGGAAGAAAGCAATATTTTATTGTCGATAAAAAGTTTCATAAAACCATAAGGCACGGATACAATGACAGGTTTAGCCATGCTGCCGGGCGGCTAAAGATACGGGCTGTGTTTGTCAATTACCGGTCCCCGTTCAGATCCGGGATTTTATTTCTTTTTGATGATAACAGGTGTGCCTATGGCACTCTGCAAGATGAAGATGAGGGTATGGGCAACCCCACCATTGAAGAAAAACGTTGGCTAACAGGTAGATACAAGCGCGACGGTGACAATAATCTGATTATTCATTTGCAGGATTATTCAATGGAACTTGCCTGCCGGAAGGAGAATTTTAAGGATTCCGAAGGCCGGGTTTACTACAAAATCATCGATAAAAACTATTTAATAAAGCTGGAGACACTTTACCCAATTATTGGGAATCATCAGATCCTGGTCAATAATATGAAAGAGCAAAGGGTCAGAGTGAATGAGTTATGACAGACCCTGCCGACGCATTAAAAAAATCCTGTACTCTTTTCAGCGGCTTCGTCGGCCATGGTGTGTGCTTCTTTTTTTCCCAGATACCTGTCGATTAGATAATGGGCCAGATAGATCAACGGGGTGAGCAGTATGGCTACTACGAATTTGTAGATATAATTGATCACCCCTACAGATAAGACCTGGGCTACCGACCACCGGGTATCCTGAGGCGCTAAAACGTAAAAAGCCAGGAAAAGTACCACATAACTGTCCATTAACTGGGAGACCAGTGTGGAACCCGTTGCCCTCAACCATATCATGCCGCTGCCGGTCATTTTCCTCAATCGTTGAAAAACAAACACATCGAGTAACTGACCGATGAGAAAGGCTACCAATGAAGCAAAAATGATTCTCGTACCCTGCCTGAACACCGTGGAGAAGGCAAAGTTAATATCGAACCGGTTTCCCGCCCCGTCGGTCTCATAGATATCAAGCCAAAACCGGGCGGGGGGCAGCACTGTAGCCAGGTATATCACCACAAATCCATAGGCAATGAAGCCGACAGTAAGCAGGCTGATTTTTTTTACTCCTTCTTTTCCAAAGTATTCGTTAATCACATCGGTTGTAAGAAATACGACCGGCCAAAGGATTACCCCTGCAGTCAGGTTAAAATCCAGCACAAAACCACCTAACAGGCGTATGTTGGCTGGCTGGTAGCCGAAGGTTGATTCCAAAGAGAATATTTTTGACCCAATCAGTTCGGCAATGATGGCATTGGTCAGGAATATTCCACTTAAGATGATGAACAAATTGGTTTTTTTCTTGTTGGGGAGATCGTTAGTGGTCAATTTTTCTTAATTTCAAGTTAGTCCTCAATATAAATGGTTTCACCTTCAATTGCCAAAATTGTGTTGTCAAAAACCTCTCTGGCTTCTGTTCTGAAGGGGGTAATATCCTTGTACCGGGATGAATAGTGGCCGATGAGTAGTTGTCCGACATCCGCTTTTTTTGCAATTAAAGCTGCCTGGCGTGCGGTGGCGTGAAAGGTCTCTTTCGCCCTTTGTTCCCTGTCACTTAGGAATGTTGCCTCATGATACAGCAAATCTACTCCTCTGATCTGGTGGACAATGCCTTCATGATACAGGGTATCCGAACAGTAGGCATAGGACCGTGATTTTCTGGGAGGAAGGGTGTAATCTTCATTTTTGAAAATAATACCACCATTTTCATCGACAATATCTTTGCCATTTTTCAGGGATACCATGTCAATCAGAGAAAATTCTTTTTGAATTTTTTCTTTTATAATCCTGCGCGGCTTGATTTTTTCCCGGAAAAGGAACCCTGCACATGGAATGCGATGCTTCAAAGGAATGGTCTGTATGGTCAATTTGTCATTTTCAAATACACAGCAGGCCTTATCAGGATTTATTTCCTTAAAATTCAGCGGGTAGCTTAGCACAGTCCCTGAAACCTTCAGTTGCATGGTAATGATCTCTGCTAATCCCGGAGGGCCGTAAAGGTTTAGCTCCGTTGCCCGGCGTTGCAGGTGCATCGTCGAGATTAACCCAATCAGCCCGAAAAAATGGTCTCCATGCAGGTGGCTGATAAGAATGTGTTTGATCCTGCTGATCTTTATTTTGTAGTGATTTAATTGCAATTGAGTGCCTTCACCACAATCTATTAAAAACCATTCATTTTGTACTGTCAGTAACTGCGATGTCTGATTTCTGTTGTAAGCAGGTTTGGCCGAATTTGCGCCCAGTATTTTTAGTTCAAATCCCAAATGTTATCCCTCATCTTATAATCCCCTAACTATGCGTGCTGATCCTCGTCCTCTTCCTTGTTAAGGTCTTTTTCAATTTCATGCATAAAGATGGCATCCACCGATTCCTCCACAGTAGGCAGTATGTTCAACACTTTATCAAGTTGTGAAATGGTGATTAATTTCATGACGTGATCGTTCAGATTAGCCAGAATGAACACACCACCATTTTCACTAAATATTCGGTTACCCACCAAAATGGCACTTAGTCCTGATGAGTCAGTATATTTCACCTGTGAAAGGTCGAGGATCAGGTTTTTTATTCCTTCGGCATTAATGGTTAAAAGTTCGGATTTTACGCTAGGTGCAACAGTCGTATCCAGTTTGCTTTCGTTCAATACGAAAAGGCAATATTTTTCTTCTTTTTCAATTGAGTATTTCATCGTTATATTTTTTATAATGGTCACACCAGCCTTTTGAAGGGTCAGGTTTATGCCTGCAATTTCAAGCGCACGCGCAAGAAAGTTATTTGCAGATATATAATTTATAAACTTTTCGCACAATCAAAAATAGTATCTTCATATTTTTTCTGACTTACATGCTATTCTAAGGCTAGATTAATATTTTTTTCTATTCTTTTCAGAATGGCTTCATTATTCTGTTTTTGAAACTTCTCGCCGGTCACACTTTCGTATAACTCTATATATCTGCCGGAGATTGTCTCAACCAAATTGTCGTTCATTTCGGGGATTTGCTGACCGCGTTTTCCCTGAAAACCGTTGCTTATCAGCCACTGTCTTACAAATTCCTTGGAGAGCTGCTTTTGGGCTTCACCTTTTCGCTGCCTTTCCTCGTAACCCTCCCGGTAAAAATACCTGGAAGAATCAGGTGTGTGGATTTCGTCAATCAGGTAGATTTGCCCTTGAAATTTACCAAATTCATACTTTGTATCAACCAATATCAGGTGATTCTGTCTGGCGATTTCCGAACCCCGCTCAAACAATGCGTACGTATATTTTTCAAGCTGCTCATAATCATCTTTTGACACAATGCCCTGCGCCAGGATATCCTGTTTGGATATATCCTCATCATGCCCCTCCTTTGCCTTGGTGGTAGGCGTGATGATCGGCTTTGGGAGTTTGTCGTTTTCTTTTAACCCCTCAGGCAATTCGACACCACATATTTTTCTTTTTCCTGACCGGTATATCCGCCAGGCGTGACCGGCCAAATAGCCTCTGATTACCATTTCAACAAGAAAAGGCTCACATTTGATTCCTATGGTGACGTTAGGATCAGGCGTTGATTTTACCCAGTTAGGAACGATATCGCAGGTCTCCATCAGAAACTTGGTAGCTACCTGATTGAGTACCTGTCCCTTGTAGGGAATTGGTTTGGGCAATACCACATCGAATGCCGATATTCTGTCTGTAGCAATCATGGCAACGGTATCTTCAAAGAAATAAACATCACGAACCTTTCCCCGGTAAAAATCTGTCTGCCCTTTAAAATGATAATTTGTTTCTTTAATTGCCTCATTCACCATGCCGCAAATTTAAAGATTGCTTTCTATAAAAAAAACACTGGATGATTTCTGTTATTTTTCTTTATAGATTTCTTCACCTGTTTTTTTGCCCCGGCTATAGTCGATAACTTTGAGTTTATTACCATCCGGGTCAAAAAACTCCCAGGGCCCATGTTTTTTGTTGTCGATATAGTTGCCTTTAACCGCCGTTTGTCCATTGTCATGGTAAGACATATGCTGGCCTGATTTTTTATTTACATGATGGGGTGTCTCGCTTTTAACAGCTCCCGAAGGGAAAAAAGTCTTTGCAACCCCAATAATCAGGTTGTTTGTATAGGGCTCCTCACTTTGGAGATTGCCTTCTTCATCATAAGTGGATTTTAGCCCGTTTAACTTGTCATTCAGATAGGTTTCCCGGGTTTTCAGTTTACCGCTATTGTAATAATATTCCCATATTCCGGTAGCCATGCCTTCTTTGTACTGCTTTAAGCTTTTAATGCTATCGTTGTCATGAAATTCTTTGATGATACGGTCTTTTTCGTGGTTGTCATATTTTATTTCACTTTTGACACGGCCGTCAGGATAGTAAGTATAATTATCCCCGTAGCGATGACCGTCACTATAGTGAAAAACATGCTTTTTACTTCCATCATCATAATATGCGAAGTTGTCACCGTCCAGGACGCCGATGGATTTTTTATTGACAGTAATGGTTTTGTAGGTACCCTTAAGTGTAAGAATACCTTTGTCATTGTAATTTTCAAATGCTCCTGATTTCAGGCCGTCGGTGTGGTTGGAGATGGTCTCGAGCTGACCATTGGGAAAGTAAGTTTTGAAGTAACCATCCAGCAGTCCTTTTTTATAATTGGCTTCCGATTTTAGCTGACCGTTTTCATAGTATCTTTTACTCACACCTTCCGGTTTGCCATTTTGGTAATAAATCTCCTCTTTTAAAGCGCCGGAGGGATAGTATTGCCTGATTAACCCTTCGGGTTTTCCCCTGACAAAGTTTGTTTCACTTTTGGTCTGGCCGTGGTCATAATAGACCACCAACGTGTTATTCAGGGTGTCATTGAGGTATTGGCCTTTCTGAATGATATTGCCAGCTTCATCCCAAACTGTAATCTCTCCGTTTTTAAGGCCGTTTTCAAAGTTCAGCAAGCGCTTTTTGATGCCGTTGGCATAATATTCCTGAAATGCGCCCACCTTCTGTCCTTTGACAAAATTGCCTGTTAGCTCTACTGTGCCATCCGGATAGTATTTGACATAAGGGCCGTCCACCTGGCTGCTGTCATTACCCAGAATAAAGTAAGATTCCTTGATCTGACTGCGGGACACGTCATGATAAGTGACTACTTTGGATTGAGCATAAGCCACGTTTGTCAGGAGAAATATGACGGTCGGTATGAGGATTATTTTTCGAGGCAACATGACTATCATCTGCATAAAAAGTAACAATTACAGCCGAAGTAAAAAACTGTAGCCTTACGAAAAACGTAAGGCCTTTGAATTTATTTTAGACAGTGCTTTATACCTTTTCAATGACCATGGCAGAAGCCCCACCACCACCATTACAAATACCGGCCACACCTACCGTGGCGTCTTTATTGTCCAATACGCTGTTTAACGTGGTAAGGATACGCGCCCCCGAAGCTCCCAGCGGATGTCCCAACGACACCGCTCCGCCAAAAACATTTACCTTGTCTGCCTCCAGTTCCAGTTTTATATTATTCGCCAATGCTACAGCAGAAAAGGCCTCGTTGATCTCATAATAATTTACATCGCCAGCTTCTACTCCGGCCATTTTCATCGCTTTGGGAATGGCCAGGGAAGGGGAGGTGGTAAACCAAATCGGATCCTGGGCAGCATCGGCAAAGCCTCTGATACGTGCCAGCGGTTTTATACCGAGTGCCTCAGCCTTTTCCTTGCTCATCAATATAACGGCCGCCGCTCCGTCATTAATGGTAGAGGCGTTGGCAGCGGTAACGGTTCCTTCTTTTGAAAATGCGGGTTTTAGCTGAGCAATCTTTTCAAATTTCACATTTTTATACTCTTCATCTTCTGAGATAACCAATGGGTCACCTTTTCGTTGAGGCACTTCTACCGGAATAATTTCGTTTTTGAAATATCCAGCTTCGGTAGCAGTGGCGGCCCTTTTATATGAATTAACCGCATATTCGTCCTGTTGCTCCCTGGATATCCCCATCTCTTTCGCCGTGTTGTCAGCACAATTTCCCATGGGAAATTTGTAGTACACTTCATACAAGCCATCCTTGTGTAAGCCGTCGATTATTTCACCATTCCCATATTTGTAGCCAAATCTGGCTTTTGGAATGTAAAACGGAACGTTAGACATGCTTTCCATGCCACCCGTGACAATGACATCGCCCTGTCCCAGCATGATTGACTGCGCCCCAAACATGACTGATTTCATCCCCGACGAGCAAACCTTATTGACCGTAGTACAGGGAACATGATAACCTATGCCGGCTTCCACAGCAGCCTGACGCGCCGGCGCCTGGCCCAGGTTGGCTGAGATGACATTGCCAAAAAATACTTCATCCACCTCACCGGCATCCACACCAGCTTTCTCCAACGCCCCGCTGATCGCTTTAGCACCCAGTTGAACCGCCGTAAATCCGGACAAAACGCCCCCGAAGCTGCCAATCGGTGTTCGTACGGCAGCTATGATATATACTTCTTTCATATAGAAATCTTTTGAGTTATTGTTGATTATCGATTCTTGCTGTAAAAGTAAATCATTACAGCAAGAATCTACCAATCCGGCTTATCATTTTTTGCCCGGGTACGGGCTTTCTTTTTGTTCTGCTGGATGTATTGTACTTCCTGGTTTTTCATGGCTTCCAGGATCATTTTGGCCTTCTCAGGGCTGATTTTCATTTCCTGCAGTTTTTTGTACGTAGAGGGGGGAATTTCCTCTTTTTCCTCTTTTTTTCCTTCACTTTGTTCCTGTTCCGCCTGACCTTCTTTTTGCTCTTTGTCTTTTTTTTCATCAGCATCCTGTTGCTCCTGACTTTGCTCCTGCTGCTCCTGATCTTTTTGTTGCTGATCTTTTTGCTGTTGGTCTTTTTGTTCCTGGTCTTGTTTATCTCCTTTTCCCTGCTCCTGCTGCTCTTTTTCCTGCTGCTCCTTTTCGTCTTTTTCCTGCTCCTGTTTTTCCTGCTCTTTTTTGTCCTGCTGATCTTTGTTTTTGTCGTCTTTATTTTGTTGATCCTGCTGATTTTCCTGCTCTTTCATCAACTTTTTAAGCAACTCATAGTTGTATCTTGCCGCTTCATTGGTAGGATCGGCCTTCAGGGCCTTTTTGAAGTAATCCAGGGCCTCCTGTTGTTTTTGTGGGGTATTGTTCATGACACCCAATTGCTGATAGGCAATGGATTGAACGTTTTTGTGGGCACTGGAAGTCAGTTTTTGATAATTGCTCAAGGCACTGGCTGAGTCGGCCACTTTGTATTGTGCGGTGGCCAGGTTCAATAAAATGTTATCATCGCGTACATTTAAGCTGTCGTGCAGGTAGCTGTATTTCTCAATGGCAGTTTTATAATCTTCGTTCATAAAAGCCGCTTTAGCCTCTTTTTTTAAAGCATTTTGTTTGGCTACCCGATCCAGTTTCCCGATAGGGTCCAGCGCCAGCAATACGAAAGCGACCAGATATAATTTCATATTCTTAAAGTTTTAAACTTTGTGAGAAAATCAAGCAGGAACAACAAAAGGGCAAGGCCCAAAAAGTAAAAGTATTTATTGGCCGATACATCCACTTTTTTTGTATCCCTTAAATCCCCTTCAATATTTTCAATGGTATTAATCAATCGTGAGACGTCATTTTTGGTATCGTTGATCTCAAAGTATTTTCCGCCGGTAATGCTGGATATTTGTTTCAACGAAGACGGGTTGAGTTTGGTGATAATTTCCTGACCGTTTTTATCCCTTTTAAAACCACCTCTCGTCCTGATTTTACTGCCCCTTTCTGTGCCTACCCCCAAGGTATACAATTTAATGCCTTGTTTTTCTATATCCTTGGCTACCTCCACGGTTTCTTCCCCAAAATCTTCCCCGTCACTGATCAGGATAATTATTTCTGATTTTTGCTGCGTCGAGGGGCCAGAATCCTTTTCTTCCTCAAACTTCTTCAACGCAGTTTTCAGGGGCGCCCCGAAATCCGTGCCGGCATTCGGCACCAGTCCTGTGTTCAACGTCTCCAGAAACAGGTTAAAAGCACTTTGATCATACGTCAGCGGGCATTGTACAAACGCCTCCGACGAAAAGATGATCAGTCCCATCCGGTCAGAGTTGAAGTTGTCGACAATGGTTTTAAGCTCGAATTTTATTTTTTCCAGCCTCGTGGGCTGAATGTCAAAAGCATTCATAGAGCCTGACAGGTCGACCGCAAAGTAAATGTCTTTTCCAATCACTTTGACTTCTTTGATGGACTCCCCGAAAGATGGTCCCAGCAGCGCTACAATCAGCAGCGTAAAGAAAAGCATCCTGATCGCCACCTTATAAAATACCGCATAAAACGAAGACTTCAACCTTCTGGCAGCACTGATTACCTTAAACAGGTAAATACCATAAAACACCACAAAGGCGCCGATAAATATACCCTCTAAAAGTCCTATAGAATTAGTCCAGACCATGCCTGAAATCTAGTTTAACACGATACCTGAAAAACAAATATAGGAAAGGGCTTTGAAGGGTTGAAGGGTGTTTTGATATTTATTGTTAAATAAAGTTAAATATGCGAAAAATAACCGCTTTGAGAAGGTAAATATTTTTCAGAATAGACTTGGTTATCTTGGGGAGGTTGTGCTATATTTGCATCACTTTTCGGTAAGCGATAAGCAAGGAGAGGTGGGTGAGTGGCTTAAACCAGCAGTTTGCTAAACTGTCGTACGCGTAATAGTGTACCGGGGGTTCGAATCCCCCCCTCTCCGCGAATTGAGTGTGAGTTTGGGAGTGAGTGTGAGTGTGAGGAAATTTTGGGGTTGGGGGAAGGGTTTATATGGATGTTTGATTTTGAGAGGTTAGAGGTTTATAGGAAGGCGCATGCTTTGACTGTAAGTATTCTTAGGTTATTGTATGTGGAAAAAGATTTGGATCCTTATATGAAGGATCAGCTCAAGAGGGCGTCGCTGGGTGTTGTTTTAAATATTGCCGAGGGTGTAGGAAGAGTTAGCAAGGCAGATAAAAAACACTTTTACACAATGGCAAGAGGTTCGGTCTTTGAATGTGTATCAATGGTAAAAGTGCTATTCGACCTGAAAATTTTGAACAAAAGTCAATACGTCCAATTCTATTCAGGCTACGAAGAAATCTCAAAAATGCTCCTCTCCCTCTTCCGCAACACAAAATAACACTCACACTCACTCTCAAACCCAAACTCACACTCAATTTCGGGGCGTGGCGCAGTCCGGTTAGCGCACCTGCTTTGGGAGCAGGGGGCCGCAGGTTCGAATCCTGCCGCCCCGACGTAGCCCGCCATAGCTCATAGAGCGGAGGCGGGCTTCTTTTTTGAATACCTCCAGAAATTTGTTTTGCTTTTAATTCCCTGGGCGGGCTACGTCGGGTGATGCCCGATAGAGGTCCGTGAAGAAATTGAATATTATTAAGAAAATAAGCGCATGTACATTACGACATTCGTTTGCTACCCATTTACTGGAAGATGGTGTAAGCTTAAGAGATATCCAGGTGCTATTAGTACATAACTCCAGCAAAACCACCGAAATATACACCCATGTAGCCAATACCGATACGAATTTTATCAAAAATCCATTAGATTAAGGTTTTGATAAAATAAATATAAGCACCACATTGTGGTGTATGGCCAAATGTTATGTTCAATTTCTACAGAACGTAACAATACGAAAAATAATCATAGGGAATTAATAAACTATTTGCATTTTTTTTGCGTTATTAGCATTAGAAACCTATTAATACAAAGAAATGCTATCAAGAATTGCCATAGAGAACTTCAGATCGATTAAGAATCGAGTGGAATTCTCCTTTGAAGCAACAACATTCAAAGAGCATTACAACAACGTAGTTGAAGTTCACAAAAAAAAGCTTCTAAAAACATCAGTCATATATGGCCCAAATGCCTCAGGGAAAAGTAATATTCTTATGGCTTTTTCGGCAATTGACTTTCTTGTTCTCAGAAGTGCAAAATTTGAACCGAATGAAGAAATTGGGCCATATGAGCCCTACCTTCTGGACAGGTCAACCAAGAATCAACCAGTCAAGTTTGAGCTCGACTTTTATATTGATGATATTCTTTACTCTCTATTTTTAGAATTCAAGAAAAATACAATTACTCGAGAAGAGTTAGTGTTCCGGCCAAAAAGGCAGCCATCGGTTATTTACTCAAGAATAATTGACAAGCCTATTGCTTTTGGTGAACATTACAAAGGCGACCGTAAGTCGATTGAAAAGAAGCTTCTTCCAAATCAACTGTTCTTATCAAAGGCAGTTCTTGATAACGTTGAAGTATTAATTCCTGTCTTTAATTTTTTCAAAGAAAAACTAGCATCCTATCCGTTCTTTAAAGATTTCCATGAAAGCAGAATCCAGCAGCTATATGCAGAAAGGTTGGCAGATCCTGAAGACACTGATTTCAATGAGAAATTCAATCGAATCATCTGTGCTCTTGATACAGGTATCTCAAAGGTGAAGTCAGAGGTGATTGATTGGGAGAAGAGCCCACTCCCCGAGGATATACCCGATTCTGTAGTTGAGAAAATAAAAGATGACTACAAATACAAAATCAAGGCTGTTCACAATGTCTATGAGAACGATACTATAGTTGGAGAGACAGAGTTTGATAAGAGCGAAGAATCTAAGGGAACTCAAAGCTTATTTATGCTAACGGGAATCATTCTTGATGCTTTTGAGGATGGTACAATTCTCGTAGTGGATGAATTTGAAAAAAATCTACATCCCCACATAACAAAATCACTTATTAAACTCTTTCACAATCCTTCAATTAATGAAAAAAACGCCCAATTAATCTTTGCTACTCATGATCTTTCACAACTTGATAGCGATATTTTTAGGCGTGATCAGATTTGGTTCGCAGAAAAGAATGAAAGAGGAGAAACTGATTTATTTAGCATGGCTGATATTAGTGGAGTCCGCCCAAATGTCCCTTACGATAAATGGTATGATAGCGGAAAATTCGGTGCAACTCCAATTATTAATGAATTGGAAATGACATTTTAGAGTGGCAAGATCAAGAAAATCAAGGAAGCTCAATCTAAAAATCTTGATCTTATGTGAGGGACAAACAGAGAGGAATTACCTGTTAGAAATAAAGAATGAATTGCCTCGTGAAAAACAGCGAGGAATTCAAATAGATGTTGAACATTTCAAAAGAAATGACCCTCTCAATCTTGTCAATGAAACGATTAGAAGGAAACAAAAAGCAAAAAACGAAGGCGCACTATATGACCACATATGGGTGGTTTTCGACCATGATAACCTACCTAATAGAGATAGAGCATTTATTAAAGCAGAATCCAATAAGATTAACATAGCCTACTCAAGCTTTAATATTGAATTCTGGTTTCTAATTCACTTTCAATACTCGGCAAAACCTTTTACAAATGGAGATGATGTAAAGAATGTTATTAGAGAAAACTTCATTAATAACTATGAACCTGGAAAAACAAGGTTGCTCCCAATATTGGGAAATCAATTTGAAGAAGCTGAGAATAATGCTGAGAGGCTTAGGAGAAATAAACAAGTAGATATTGACGCTGGAATCCCAATCTGGGAACTAAACCCATTCGTAACCATTCATGAACTCGTTCGATTTATTATCGAACTGAAATAAAAAGAACATAACAAACACTAAAATGAATATGCGACCTGAGCTATTAGAAAGGACGTTACAAACTGGAAACCTCAATGCTTTTAGCAAATGGGACGCATACTCATTTTAGTTGAACGTTAGGAAAATACTATAAGAAGATGAATGAAATATTGATAACCCTATCGGGTTGCAAACATTTTAATAATAACAATAATAGGTTGTATAAATTTTAAAAAGGGTTTTATACAACCCCACTAGGCGGTAATGTTCTACAAAAAGAAAAAAACTGGGTGTGTGTTTGCAACTACACCCTTTTATTTTTTAGGGCGAATATGTAGGATCTGTGATCCGGGTTGTTTAAATGAACATGGACCTACCCTAGATAGCTCTATGCTATCCCATCGTACTGAATTTGGCTTTACTGGAAAACGAAATTAAGGCGACCTTAACACTTATCAATCGAATAACCCAAAATACCTCTCCAACCTTTTCAAGTCCTCCACGAAAAAGTTCGATCGAGAGCCAGTCATCCCGACTTCGCCTGCCGTAGCTCTTTGAGCGAAGGTAGGCTTTTTCTTTGTTGTATTTCTTCGAAATTAGTTAGACATATAATTCCCGGGCGGTCGATGCCCGTTAGAGTTTAAAATACTTTTCATTGTTTACTCAACTATTGTTTTTATCCTTTCTAAGAATTAAGGATCGGCTGAAATACAATAGTTGCAACAAGCTGGCCTCGTCTATAGAAGCTGAAAGCGACACCCCACTAAGGTTTAATCAGGGACTTCCACTCAAGCTAATTTCGAAGACATATACAGCTACTATCCGGTCGTCAACCAAGCAAAACCACTGAAATTTACACATGTCGTTAAAACTGATATGGATTTCATTAAAAATCCATTAGATTAAGGTTTTTAAAATAGATATAAGTGCCACGCTGTGGTATATAGCGAATTATTGGGTGCAATGTAAAAGAAGTACGATGGTTAAATTGCATCCATTGAAAAACTTGTAACAAGCTTGCCAGAAAAGTCAGCAAAATATGGCATAGAACAAGTTTTTTGCCGTGGCGATTTAGGTTACAATTAATCC
>NZ_JBXEQE010000034.1:0-77360 GCF_056858335.1 Agaribacillus sp. DX54 | reverse complement strand
CCTGTAGGGGGTAGGTTTGAAATTGACGGCAGAGGGTTTGAAAAACTTAAAAATAATCGCACCAGGGCAGTATGTAAGGATCTGAAAAACGGGAAGAAATACCTGGTACCCAAAATGGCGGAGGTCAGATGGCTAGATAAGTGAAATTCTCCTGGTGATCAGCCCATTGACTAATTCAAAAAACTGTTGAGGATGCAGCGTCCTCCAGTTATTGATTTGCAAGCTGCCGCCGGTATTAATATATGTATCAATGTTATAATTGCCCCATTCTTCCAGGACAAAATCCCTGAAGTTAACTGCCGCAATCCAGCCGGGGACTTCACCATTTATGTCATCTTCCACATCCTCAAACCATTCTTCATAATAGCAATCATCCGAACCGTGAAAATTTAAAATATTTTCCCCGATCAGGATGTATTTCTTAATGCCCATCGGATTAAAATGATCCACAATATTTCTTTTGAGATGCATGATATCGTTGTTAAGCGCGTCGTTCCACTCGCCTATAAACTCGATGATGATAAAACCTTTATGATAGTCTGCAAACAAGATTTTGATATACAGTGTCTCAGAACCCATAAAATCCCAGGAAGGATCGATGTAATATCCGTAAATGGTCTCAGAATACAGCTCATAGTTGTATTCCTTGCCATAAAACGGGGAGTTGACATCCTCCTCCGGAGCGTAGTACTTTTTCCAGTTATAAAAAGGCTCTATCTCGTGCATTCAAAATATCACTATTAATATTTAAAATTAAACATTTCCCTCCACTTGAGGTCACAGAGATATTAAATTATTATGAAATTTATTAGCCGTCGAGGTCAGATTGATGGTATAGGGTTAAGCCTGCGATAGGGGATTCGAGGATGTTTTTAACAGTGATCCCTTTGTCATTCGCCACTTGTCGAAGGATATTGGTGTAATAAAAAGCAATTGATCCGACAAAATGAACTTTGTACTGGTCAGCATTCTTATATTTAAGAACATTTTTATCCATAAAAAGTGCAAACCCGTCATAAACCAGTTGATAAACATACGGGTCCCGGATATGATGAAACAGAAATTTGGAAAATGATGCCAGGTAGCGGTTAGGATAAGGTTGGGTATGTACCTCATTCAGAATTTCATCGTCTGTCATGGGGTATCTTTTTTTAAATCTTTTGTGTAATTCAGTTGGTAACTCTTTTCTTAAATAACGGATCACCAGTTGTTTTCCAAGATAGGAGCCACTTCCCTCATCACCCAGCAGAAATCCGTATCCGCGAATGTTTTCTACAATTTTCCCTCCATCATACAAACAGGAATTTGCTCCGGTACCCAGAATACAGGCGATGCCCGGCTCACGATGGCACAATGCCCTTGCGGCACCCAGAATATCGTTCTCTACCTGGACCATAGTCCCGGGAAAATTTTTGGTTAAAGCATTTTTCAACACATCCTGTTTCTCCTCATTGACACATCCGGCCCCGTAAAAAAAGATTTCACTCACCTGATCCTGTATCTGGGGCCGGAAGTTTTTGGCTAGTTCTTCACTGATTTCGTCCTCGTCCTGGTAAAAAGGGTTAATGCCTCCTGATTTGAATTGCCGAATGGTGCCGTCAGCATGAATTGCACGCCAATCTGTTTTGGAAGACCCACTGTCTGCTATAAGCTTCATATCCGTTTTAAGTTTTAATATCAGTTTTGCACAATCCGGCCTATTACTTTAAATTTATCGAAAACGTTATCCGTGTGTGGTGCATCGGAAAGTTCCGTTGTAAGATCCTGCCCGGCCCAATGTTCATAATGCCGGCCATTTTTCCATAGTCTTGAATCGGACACATCATAGATCAAACCTTTGTAAGCGACCCATATTTCCGGTCTGTCCTGTCCGTTACGAAGGGCAAGTTGGTGGCGGGTGTAGGATCGAAGGTTGGGCGGTGACTCGTCAGGCATTGGCGGTAATGTGGCTGTAGTCCTTAACCACAGTATGTAAAAATTTTACAGGTGGCAAATCGGTGTTTACTTCCAGTAGTTGTCTGGTTTTCTCTGTAAGCGTCTCCACGGCTCTGACATCACCCGTTTTCCGGTAGGCTGTCAATACTTCCATGATGAGCTGTACATCCTGTTCGCTTAACTTGGTCACCTGTCTGAAAGTAGGCTCATAGTCCTCTTTAATACCTTCTTTTAACACGTTTTTGTTGGGCATTACCGGCTTCTTTTTGGTATTGATCACTGTAGTACCGGCGGCCAGGTCCCCTAACCTTTGTCCTTTGCCACCGATGACAATACACAAGATAGCTGTGGCACCATAAAAAAGAAAATCCACCGGCCTGAGTATCCACCGCAACAAATAACTTCCCAGACCGGGTTGGGTGCCATCCAATTTGATCACCTTGATGGAAAGTTGTTTTTTGCCAATACTTTGTCCGTCCATCGACAATTCACTGACGAGGTGATAGAGCATTACCGGGATATAAAAAATCAGTAAAATCCACGGTTCAGCATCACCGAATAGTTGAAAGTAGCCGATCAAAGCCGCAATAATGTAGGCAGCCATGATAAGACCATCGATCAGATAGGCGCCGATTCTTGCCCCCAAACTGGCTAATTCGTAGTGGATATAAACATTTTGGCTTGTTTGTACCTTTACTTGCATCTATGTTTCAGGTCACTCAATAACATTTTCAGGCAAAATAAAATATTTTAAGTTTTAAACAGGCATTTACGGTACTTAAATATCGATCGGTTGGGAAATAAGCACCAAAGCCCGGCAGATAAGTTTGTCCGGAATTGACTTGATTATTATAATAATTTCATAGATTTATTAAAAGTTTTATCATCCTAACGTGAAAATTTTGACAGAACTTTCAAAACCACAAAAATTAGTCAAAAACCTGATCGGATTTCTTGAAACCAAGATTGAGTTGATCAAATTGGACATCAGGGACGAGTTTACGGAGGTTTTAACCAAAATGGTTGTTTTTATAGTCGTTATGTTTTTATTATTTTCAACGATTATGTTTGCAAGCATTACCCTGGCCAATTATTTAAATCAATTGTTTTCCAGTACCTTTATAGGCTATGGTATCATAGCTGTTTTTTACCTGCTTTTGATCGGGTTGATATATTTGTTGAGGAACAATAAAATGCTGAAAAAATTTGTAAGCGATCAAATTAAAAAACATTTGGAATGAAAAAGGAGACACATGAAGGCAATGAGATCCGTATTAGCAACGGATCGGGTCACCTTGTCCCGGATCGTCGTGGATTAATGCAGACCAACGCCGACTATCAGGAGGCCCTGGAAGATCAGCTGACAGCGTTGAAGCAGGAAGCCGAAAGCTGGCTTAAAGGGGCGGCTATCATCGGTGGGATAATATTTGTGGGTTACAGTTTTTACAAACTGTTTATGGAGAAAGAAGATATGCCCATGCAGGAAAATGAGGCAACACTGACGCCTGTTCATAACAAAAGCGAGTCTTCCATTGTGCGCATGATAAGAGAGTCGATTGCTTTGTTTTTGATAGGAATTGCCAAACAGAAGATACAGGAATTCTTACAAAATTTAGAAAGTGAATATGAAAATGGAGATACTCCGTCAGCTCAGCAGTAGACAAAGGGAGGGGCGCAAATCTTTTTCGGTTTTAATCGATCCCGATAAAGTAGCAGATAGCCGCTCACTGGTTAAGGTACTTAATATGAGCCAGGAAAATAAAGTGGATTACTTTTTTCTTGGTGGCAGTTTAATCACCACTAACAACATAAGTCAAATCCTGTCTGTCATAAAAGATAATTCCAATATACCTGTGGTGCTTTTCCCTGGCAGTAATATGCAGATTGTCAGCGAGGCGGATGCTATTTTGTTTCTGTCGCTGATTTCCGGGCGTAATGCCGAGCTTCTGATCGGACAGCATGTTGTGGCGGCACCTATACTCAAGAAGCTTACGATGGAAATTTTATCTACGGGGTATATTCTGGTAAATGCAGGGAATCAAACTACCGTATCATACATGAGCAATACCCAGCCGATTCCCTATGAAAAACCTTCAGTAGCGGCTTGTACCGCTATGGCGGGGGAAATGCTGGGTCTCCGCCTGATTTATCTGGACGCGGGGAGCGGGGCAAAGATGCCGGTTTCTAATAAAATGATTAGCATGGTCAGGAAGTCGGTTAGCGTGCCGCTGATTGTGGGTGGGGGAATCAATTCCGGGGAAAAAGCAGAAAATATCCTCTCAGCCGGTGCCGATATGATTGTTATCGGCAATGGCATTGAAGAAAAACCGGAACTGCTCATTGAAGTATCCGACAGGATCAATGAAATAAATGAATCCTTAAACGTTCATAAGTGATTCCCTTCTTCTCATTTTACCCGCTGGGATACCAAACATCATTTTAAACCTTCTGCAAAAGTAAGCGGTGTCTTTGTACCCTACCTCTTTACCAATCTGGCGAATGCTCTTTTTGGTGGTTCTTAACAAGGTTACGGCCTTTTCCATCCGTTGGTATTCAATATAATCCTGAGGATTAATACCTGTCAGCATTTTGAAATACTGCCCCACATAGTCTTCTGAAACGTTGGCAACGTTGGCCAGTACCTTGTTGGACAGGTCCCCACCGATCTGCTCCTTTATAAAAGCAAAGATATCGATCAGCCTGGGGTCTTTAAAATAGGTGCTATTCGTGGCCAGTTGTTCCACAAATAACCTGTTTTTCAAAATATACCTCACAATTTCAACCACCAGATAATCAGTGCATATCTTAACCACACGGCCCTTGCCGGCATTTTCCGAAAGGTCTTCCCCGATAACACTTTTTAGCAGGGTTGTAATCTTCTCATCTCTGATGCTAAAGGGGGGGATGTCCAATGAGGCAAAAAAGTTGACAGAGTCAAACACCTTGGCTTCGAAGGTAATGTAGCTAAAATTTTCAGCCGTGCCATCATCATGTAGGGCTAAAGGTTGAAAATACCGTTCGCGGTTACTTATAAAATCGTCGTTGGAAAGCCTCATCGGCTCCCCGCTACCATAAGTGATGGAAACCATCTTACCGCCCGGAATAAATAAAAGTTCACCTTCTTTTACCACTTCCTTGTCCTTGCCAAATTTTATTTCACCTTTTTTGGGAAGGATGAGTGTGTTCTCAACGTCATAAAAGTTTTCGATAGTCAAGGGGTGTAAAATTTTAATATTTTTAGCTTTTATAAAGCGAACACCCAATGATTCAATGATTTTGTTATAATCTTCCATCGATCTTTATATGAGTAATTAATTGTAAAAATATAACTATATATAAAAATATTTGTACAAATCTAATACTTTTTTACAAATAATCAAATAATCACACTAATTATAAAAATTGTGTAAAAAATAAAATGAAAGATTATTTTTTTTTTTACAAATTATATTATTTCAAGAGTTCCCTGGAAATGACGATTTTTTGGATTTCGGAGGTGCCTTCGTAAATCTGTGTGATTTTTGCATCCCTCATCAGTCTCTCCACGTGATACTCTTTTACGTACCCGTAACCTCCGTGTACCTGTACTGCCTCGACAGTCACTTCCATAGCGGTTTGTGAAGCATATAACTTGGCCATAGCACTTTGTTTGCCAAATTCTTTCTTCTGATCTTTGAGCAAGGCTGACTGCAAACATAACAAACGCGAAGCTTCAATTTTTGTAGCCATATCCGCCAGTTTAAATTGTATGGCCTGGTGTTTTGAGATTTCCACCCCAAATGCTTTTCTTTCTTTTGAATATTTTAAGGCCAGCTCATAAGCTCCGGATGCGATACCCAACGCCTGTGCTGCGATGCCTATCCGTCCGCCGTTGAGGGTCGACATGGCAAATTTAAAACCAAAGCCATCTTCACCAATCCTGTTTTCCTTGGGCACTTTTACGTCAGTAAACATCAGCGAATGAGTATCTGATCCCCTGATTCCAAGCTTGTCCTCTTTCTTGCCTACTACAAAGCCTTCCATTCCCTTTTCTATAATCAAGGCATTGATACCTTTGTAACCCTTTTCGGGATCGGTTTGCGCAATAACTAGGTAAACGGACGCTGAGTTACCATTGGTGATCCAGTTTTTAGTGCCATTCAACAGGTAATGGTCGCCTTTATCCTCAGCAGTGGTTTTTTGGGAAGTGGCATCAGAACCTGCCTCCGGCTCTGAAAGGCAAAAAGCCCCTATTTTTTCCCCGGTGGCCAGTTTTGTTAAATACTTTTGTTTTTGCTCTTCGGTTCCGTATTTTTCCAGCCCCCAGCATACCAATGAATTGTTGACTGACATGCATACCGAAGCTGAGGAATCGATTTTCGATATTTCCTCCATAGCCAATACATAGGAAACCGTGTCCATGCCCCCTCCGTTGTATTTTGGGTCCACCATCATTCCCATGAACCCGAGTTCCCCCATTTTTTTTATTTGTTCAGTAGGAAACTGCTGCTTTTCATCCCGCTCAATTACACCCGGAAGCAGCTCCGAGTTGGCAAAGTCACGTGCGGCGTCACGCACGGCAACCTGTTCTTCTGTCAAATCAAAATTCATATATTTATGCTGTTTAATCTAAATTTCCGCAAATATATGAATTTTGATTTTATACACGGGCTAAAAAACCGGCGGGATTAATCCCGTCTTCCCATAAAAATCATGATGTAGTATAAAAGGGTCGCCAGTGAACCTATTGCCGCCACCACGTAAGTCCTTGCGGCCCACTTCAAGGCATCTTTTGCCGCCCTGTGCTCCTGGGTGGTGACAATGTTTCTCTTGTCAATCCAGGCCAGAGCCCTGTTACTGGCATCATATTCTACCGGCAACGTAATAAAGCTGAAAAAGGTCGTCAGGGCAAACATGATGATGCCGATCAGCAATATGTTTGGGGTTGTCTGTACCAACAAAATTCCAGCCAGCAGCACCCATTGCATATACCTTGAACTGAAGCTAACTACCGGCACCAGTTTCGAACGCATCGTCAACCAACTGTAGGCCGTGGCATGCTGTACGGCATGACCACATTCATGAGCAGCGACTGCAGCCGCGGCGGCATTCCTTTCATGGTAAACCGGCTCGCTTAAATTGACGGTTTTTGTAAGTGGGTTATAATGATCGGTAAGTTGCCCGGGAGTGGATATAACTTTTACGTCGTGTATATCATGGTCGGCAAGCATCAGCTCAGCTACTTCCTTTCCACTCAATCCGGATTGCAAATGCATCTGGGAATACTTCTTAAATTTACTTTTCAACCGGCCGCTTACCAACATACTGATAAGCATAAAACCTATAGCAATTATCCAAATTCCTGCCATTTTTTAATTTTTTAGTTAATTAATTATTTAAATCTTAACCACGGTTAAAATTTATTCAAAATTTCATTAATCTCAATGCATTTAATGCAGCAAAATTTAATCCAATGATTTTTTCTGCCAAATCGGCAGAAAAAGAGCTTTCCTGAACTTCAAACTGGTCATAGCCATGACAATACTACCTAATTTAAATTGGTTGCCACACTGGGCTCTTCTTTCTTTTGCAATGTTGTTGAAATGAATAAACTCACCACGCCTACCACTATTACACCCAACGATTGAGAGGTATGCAAAAGTGTGGCCAGCAATTTTCCGTCTGACTGATCGATGCCGTATAGTACCAAAACACTGCTTACCATAAAGTGATAAGTACCGATGCCACCCTGCACCGGCGCGGCCATGCCGATACTGCCCATCGCCAATATGGTCAACCCGGCAACGGGTGACAGGCCACTGGTTTCCGGTATGGAAAACACTACGACGTAACTCATGATGTAATACAGCACCCATATCGCCAGGGAAGAAATCCAGAAGCCCCATTGGTTTTCGATTTTCCTGATGCTTGTCAGCCCTTCTATCACATTTTTGGTAAAGCCCAAGGCCTTTATATAGAGGTGATTGTCTCTGAAAATCCCCCTTTTTTTATAAAGAAAAAAAAGGCCTCCGAACAGCAAAATGCCAAAAATCAAAAACCAGTAGCTGATAGAAAAATTACCTGAAACAGACTGGTATTTGTCGCCAAAAAGATTGTACAGATAGTCCTTAAGCCGTCCGTATTCCACCAGAAAGGTAATACCGAGCAACAGCATCAGGAAAAGTAAATCGATGACCCTTTCGGTGATGATAGTGCCAAGAGATTTCGATACGGGCACGCCTTCCATTTTTTTTAATGCCCCGCATTTGATTACTTCGCCCATTCTCGGCAATACAAGGTTCGAGACGTAGCCAATCATCACCGCCAGAAATGAACGGAAGGCAGCTATTTCAAAGCCCATGGGTTTTACAAATAATTTCCATCTGTAGGCCCTGATAAAATGGCTCACCATGGCCAGGAAGATGGAAAGGAAGATCCACGAATAATTGGCGGTTTTGGCTTGTTCCAAAAGGGCGGGAAGATCTTCATCTTTAAAGAGATACCATAATATAGTCCCTGCTACGATCAGAGATATGAGGTATTTTATATATTTAACCAACGGCTGCTTATAAGAGTTTTGGCATTAATTGAGACGATTATTTTGATCAGGAAAAATCACCGTTGGCTTAAAGCTTTTTGCCTCCTCAAAGTCCATGATCGCGTAAGATATAATAATGACAACATCTCCAACCTGGGCTTTTCGCGCGGCAGGACCGTTTAGACAAATCATGCCGCTGCCACGTTCACCTTTGATCACATAGGTCTCCAACCTTTCACCGTTGTTGATATTGACGATTTGTACCTTCTCCCCTTCAATAATGTTGGCGGCCTCCATTAAATCTTCGTCAATGGTGATGCTTCCTACATAGTGCAGTTCAGCCTGCGTGATCTTTACCCGGTGAATTTTTGATTTAAATATTTCTATTTGCATTATTCCCTCCTTTGGCTTGCTCCCGGTCATAACTCCCTCAAAGGTAACTTTATTTCTTGAATATTACGTTATCTATTAACCTAACCGAACCTATATAGGCAGCAATACATAAAGCAACCTCTTTGCCATCTTCCATATAATCTACTGTTTTCAGGGTGCACGTGTTCACAATTTCGAAATATTCAGGACAAATACCCTGCCATTGCGAAAGAAAATTAGAAACTTCGCGTTTGACGGACGAAATGTCATGATTTTCTGCCAGCAACTGCTGTCCCAGTTGCAGAGCTTTGTAAAGGTTAGCCGCCAAAGCCTTTTGTGCTTCACTGAGCCGTTGATTTCTTGAGGAAACAGCCAGGCCACTTTCCTCCCTGATGATAGGCGCACAGATCAGTTCCAGGTCAATGTTCATGTCCTTGACCATCTTTTCCACGATCACAAATTGCTGCAGATCTTTCTGCCCAAAATAGGCTTTGTGAGGTTTCACAAGGTTAAACAGTTTGGCTACTACCAGGGCCACCCCACTGAAATGTCCTTCCCTGAAAGCCCCTTCCATTGATTTTTCCATTTCCCCGAACCCAAATTCTACAACCGGTGGATAAGGATACATCTCTTGTACCGAAGGATTAAACAAGATGTGACATCCAAGCTTTTCCAGAAAATGAATATCCTTTTCAAGAGTCCTTGGATAGGTATCCAGATCACGGGTATTATTGAACTGAATTGGGTTGACAAACAGGCTGCAAACAGTGACATCTGTCTCATTCATGGACCGGTTGATCAGGCTTGCATGGCCTTTATGAAGTGCTCCCATTGTCGGAACCAAACCAATTTTCTGGGAGTTGCTACGGTGGTGATTTAAGGCATCTTTAAGAGGGTTAATCTTGTGAAAAACCTTCATAATTACAAGACATGTGGTTAAAAAAGCACGCTAATTTACGTTTTTAGGAGTAATATATCTTGAAAACTGCAATAATTTTTGTAATTTTGTGCACCCATTTTTGTTTATGAAATCAAATCCAATATAAAGTATGTCAAAATTGAGAATCCTATATGTCGCTAGCGAAATCAACCCATTTTTACAGACTTCAGAAGTGGCAGATTTCGTTAGAAAGCTTCCTCAGGCTATGCAGGAAAGAGGTATGGAAATCAGAATTTTAGTACCACGATTCGGTTTAATCAATGAGCGAAAAAACAGGTTGCATGAGGTAGTAAGACTTTCAGGTATCAATATAGCAGTCGGCGAGGAAGAGAAACCATTGGTGATTAAAGTGGCTTCTATCCCCAATGCTAAGTTGCAAGTGTATTTTATTGACAATGAAGACTACTTTCACCGCAAATCTGTCTTCTTTGACAAAGAGGATAATTTCCATCCTGACAATGACGAAAGGGCGATTTTCTTCTGTAAAGGGGTATTGGAAACAGTTAAAAAGCTAGGTTGGGCTCCGGATATCGTGCATTGTAATGACTGGATGACGAGTCTGATTCCCATGTATCTGAAAACCACCTTTAAGAATGATCCTGTTTTTAAAGATGCCAAAACGGTGTTTACGGTTTACAATAATGCTTTCAAACACAAATTTGAGGGTAACATCATTGAAAAGGTTAAAATGATTGACATAGAAGACAGTATGCTTTCTAACCTAAAGTCTGCCGATTACGCCGGATTCATCAAGATAGGTGCCGAATATGCCGATGCAGTGATTAAATCGGATGAGGAGCATAATGAGACGTTGGACCAGTTGTTTGCTGAGTTTCAGAGTAATAAAAAGATTGATACCATAGAAAAGAACGAAGATTTCCTGGATTCCTACTTCAATCTATATAATGAGCTTGTTGGTTAAAAGATTAGGGCCGGTGTGTTTGCTGGCCTTTTTATTATCTTGTGAGGACCCGAATGAGATAGGATTAAATCTTAATCCTGATTTACAAAATGTGAATGTTTTTTTCACAGAAATACCATTGGATGCCAGCAACGTTCAATTGGATTCCATAAATACAACGGTTACGGGAAGGTTATTGATGGGGAGAGTCAATGATGCTACCTTTGGCGTAAGTACTGCTACCGCTTACACACAGGCCAGGCCAAGTGCTTTTAGCCCCAGAATTCCCGAGGGAGCCGAATTTGATTCTCTGGTGATACGGCTTTCCGGAACTTACCTGTATGGTGATGGTCAGGGACAAACGCAAAAAATAGCCATTCACCAATTGTCTGAGGGTATTGTAGACACCGTCAGATATTACTCCTTCGATACTAGGGCTTTTAACAGTGAAAGCATCGGAGAACTGGAATATACCATCACCGGGGACAGGCCCGATACGCTTAAAATAACAGCCCGCATGAATGATGACTTTGGAGCTGCTTTGTTCGATGCGGCAGTTAATGATTCGATCGCTTTCCGGAATTCCTCTAATTTCGATGATTACTTTAAAGGCCTTGCTTTTGTCCCTGATCCCGGAAATTCGATGGCTTTTGCCGCAAGTGTGGAAGATGAAGGGACTTTAATGACGATGTACTTTTCTGCCCCGGATGATACCCTTGTAAGCGGAATTAACTTCTTTTTTAATGCGTTTAGTTCAGGTGCTTTTAATGGTACCTCCTATTTTTCAAATATTACCACAGATGTATCCGGTACACCGGTAGCTACTATAACAGAAAGATTTAAAGAATTTGATCCTGTCGACAACAAGGTTTTTTCACAGGCCGGTAATGCCCTATATCCAAAAATAAAGCTCGATGCCTTCAGGGAATTTGTAGAGGGTAACAATTTCAAAGTCAACCGTGCCGATATTGTGATCGAAGATATTGAAGCCTTTGACGAAGGGTTTGAACCGCCTGAATCGCTGTTCTTTTTTATCACCAATGAAACCAATAATTTTATTACCGTCAGGAGTGGCAACACTGTTGGCCTGCGTGCGGTTCAGATAGAGTCCGCAAGACTTCCATTTGGTGTTGGCCAGGAATTGGTGGTGCCTTTTGACGATGATGCGGAAAGACCGTTTGAAGGAAACGTGTCGGTATACATTCAACTGGCAGTGGTAGAAGGAGTTCTCCAGGATCCCGAAGATATTTTGCTCGTCCCCTTCCGGTTTTCATCAACCCTCAACCGTTTTTCTTTTGATACCTCAAACATCAAATTGCGATTATTTTATAGCACATTTGAATAGTAACTAACCCTTTTATCATTATATTTACCAATTAATTCTGGCTTTTATACAAAAAAATAGTTTTTATGTGTGGAATTGTTGCTTACGTAGGTAAAAAACAGGCACATCCGATCATTATAAAAGGTCTGAAAAGACTGGAATACCGGGGCTATGACAGCGCCGGCTTAGCGCTTTTAAATGGTGACCTGCAAGTGTACAAGAAAAAAGGAAAAGTTTCTGACCTAGAGGCTCACATCGAGGAATTTGACCTTACGAGCACCATTGGCATCGGCCATACCCGGTGGGCAACCCACGGAGAACCAAATGATCAAAATGCCCACCCGCACTTTAGTGGGTCGAGAAGTTTGGCAATCATTCACAATGGCATTATAGAAAACTATAGTTCGCTGAAAAAAGAGCTTGAAAATAAGGGGCACCGGTTTGATAGCGAAACAGACTCTGAGGTGCTTATTCATTTCATTGAGGATATCAGGGAAAACAACAACTGTTCACTGGAGGAAGCGGTGAGGCTGGCATTGACCAAAGTGGTTGGTGCTTATGCTATTGTTATTATGTCTAAAGATGAACCGGATATGCTGATAGCAGCCAGAAAAGGCAGCCCTCTTGTCATTGGACTTGGTAAAGATGAGTTTTTTCTGGCCTCAGATGCTACCCCCATTGTCGAATATACCAATGAGGTAGTTTATGTCAATGATTATGAAATTGCCATTATCAAGGACAACAACTTAAAGATCAAAAACACGCAGGATGTTCCTACCACTCCCTATATCCAGACCCTGGATATGGAACTGGAGGCCATTGAAAAAGGGGGGTATGAACATTTTATGCTCAAAGAAATATTTGAGCAGCCCAAATCCATTGCCGATTGTATGCGTGGCAGGCTTAAGTCTTCTACCGGACACCTTGTACTGGGAGGTATCAGGGAGTATGCCAACAAACTGGAAGGTGCGGAAAGGATTATTATGGTAGCCTGCGGCACTTCCTGGCATGCAGCATTAGTGGCTGAATATATTTTTGAAGAATTGTGCAGAATTCCGGTGGAAGTTGAATATGCCTCTGAATTCAGGTACAGGAACCCCATCATTAATGAGGGGGATGTGGTGGTGGCTATATCCCAATCCGGTGAAACAGCCGATACCCTTGCTGCCATGGAACTGGCAAAATCCAAAGGGGCCATCATCTTTGGGGTTTGTAATGTGGTAGGGTCCTCGATTGCCAGGGTTTCACACGAAGGTGCCTACACTCATGCCGGACCGGAGATCGGTGTGGCTAGTACCAAGGCATTTACGGCACAGTTGACCGTTCTTACCATGATTGCCCTGCGCGTAGCCCATAGAAAGGGAAGCATCACCGAAAGAAAATACCATGAATTACTGGTTGAGCTTGAGCAGATTCCTGCAAAAGTGGAAGAAAGCCTGAAGCTGCATGAGGAAATAATCAGGATTTCGGAAATCTTCAAAGACGCCAGGAATTTTCTCTACCTGGGTCGTGGGTATAATTTCCCGGTTGCTTTGGAAGGGGCATTAAAACTCAAGGAGATCTCCTACATCCATGCCGAAGGCTATCCGGCGGCCGAAATGAAGCACGGCCCGATTGCGCTTATCGACGAAGAAATGCCTGTGGTTTTTATCGCCACCAGGGACAGCTCCTACGACAAGATTGTTTCCAACATTCAGGAGGTAAAGGCCAGAAAAGGAAGGGTAGTAGCGATTGTTACCGAAGGTGATGCCCTCATTCCAAAAATGGCGGAGTTTGTGATTGAAGTGCCCGCTACCCATGAAGCCTTGATGCCCATGGTTGCCGTGGTACCGCTTCAGTTGTTGTCTTATCACATTGCCGTCATGAGAGGCTGCAATGTGGACCAGCCAAGAAATCTGGCGAAGTCGGTAACAGTGGAGTAAAATCCCATAAGTTGACAAGACCCTGGAAATTCCGGCGTTTATTTTTGCCGGTTTATTCGCGTCGTTTTGACATAATTTTTTAATTTGGCCAAAAATTGAATCATGTAGCTTAACTTTTCGAAAATGGCTAAATCTGTAGTTTATACCAAAAATGCACCTGAACCCATAGGACCTTACAGCCAGGCAATAAAAACAAAAAGAAGTCTTTATGTTTCGGGACAAATTCCTATTGACCCTGCGGTGGGTGAACTGATAAAAGGCAACATCAAAGACCAGACCAGGCAGGTGATGAAAAATATTTCAGCCATATTGTATGCTGCCGAGTTAAGTTTGAATGATGTAGTGAAGTGCACCATATTTGTCAAGGACATGAATGACTTTGCAGATGTTAACCATGTTTATGGTAAATACTTCCAGGAAAATCCGCCAGCCCGTGAAACGGTTGAGGTAAGCAGGTTGCCGAAAGACGTCAATGTAGAGATATCATGCATTGCCGAATTTTGATATGGAATATTTACCTTTCCGGTCTGAGACTTTGGTACTGCCCTATGATGCCTCTGAATTACAGGCAAGGCTGACAAAAGTAATCAGACCGGTAAGGAATAAATACCAGCAAAAAACCGGAGAAGATGTCGATTCCTCCGATCACCTGTTCAACGGGGTATTTGAAAATGATGAATTTACCATTTCAAGAATTATCAAACAGCCCGAAAACTTTCTCCCCTTGATTACGGGCAAAATAGAGGCTACTTCCGTTGGCTGCATCCTGTTCCTGAAATACCGCATGTTTTTCAGCACCAACCTGTTTTTGGGCTTCTGGTCAGTGGTGACGTTTTTGATGACCCTTTTATTTGTGATCGGTTATAACAATTATCTTTATGCGACTGTATGCTTCGGTTTTGGGGTCGTTAATTATTCCATCGCCGTGGCTAATTTTAATATTCAAATGAGGCAAAGCAAAAAATTGCTGAATAAAGTCTTAAACTAAAGGCTGTTCTGTAAAATCTGTATCACCTGCTGAATCCTGATCTATTTTTTGCTTCTTAAATAAATATTATTGTGATCTGAAGAAAGGTTAATGTCTACGCCCCCTCCATTGAGGCTGCCATTTACCTCACTGGAACTGATCCTGCTTAAATTGGAAGTTGTATCGTAATCAATGTTCATATCTGTGTATATTTCCCCGTGGTTAGTTCTCAATCTTAATTTTGCTTTGGTGTCGGAAGGCAAGGCGAGATCGATGTGGCCGTGGGCTGATACGATAGAAATAGCACTTTCCTGACTAACCTGCGAAAATACACCATCCACATCACCATGGACGGTGTTAATAGTCATAGGCCCTGAAACGTCTTCCAGATAAATTGAATTGAATTTCACGGTAATATCCAATTCACTTTGTACATTTTTGATCTTCAGATCATCACCGTGATGAGAGGAGTGTTCATAAAATACGGACACACTT
Organism: Agaribacillus sp. DX54; assembly: GCF_056858335.1. NCBI lineage: Bacteria > Pseudomonadati > Bacteroidota > Cytophagia > Cytophagales > Splendidivirgaceae > Agaribacillus > Agaribacillus sp. DX54. The sequence continues at coordinate 61,987 of NZ_JBXEQE010000034.1, read as the reverse complement.
TTAGGTATAAAAATGGTGTAACGGGTATCCGAATGCCTGGATATGGGCCGGAGTTCTACCTCATCGCCGCTTTTCGCAGCCGACAGGCCGATACCAGTATTGTCCTCCAAGCCCAGGCTGTTGATAACTTTCAGGCCTTTGGCTCTCTCGGAGTCACCGCTTCTCCGCTCTCTTCTCGAGATCAGCACAAAGTTTTCATCATGACCTTCGATGTTTACCTCATTGACCTCGTGGATTTTAACCTTGCCCGAACCCAGATCGACTTTGTATTCCTGACCCAATGCCGCGCCGGCATATATCAGGAAGAGTAATATTATGATGGCTAATGTACCAGACTTTTTCATTGTTTTAACTTTTAATTTTGATCCTATTATTTTGAGTTTTTGACCTGTAATTTTTTGTTTTCTGTTATGATAATTTATATACCCCCAATTGGGCCTCATCTTTGACCGATTTAATCGTTTGTTTATCCTCAATGATCTTTTGCATATGATCTATGGCCCTGTTTTCTTTCAGGTTAACAAGGATGTTAATAAGGGTTAGTTGAATTACCGGTTCTTTTTGCCGGGCCAGGGCATTCACAAAAGCATCTTTTACCCTTTCTTCCGAAGAAAACTGATAAAGTGCTTCAATGGCAGCTAGTCGCACATTGATGTTATTATCGTTTTTCATGGTATTGATCAGCACTGTGATAATTTCATCATCAGCTTCTTTAAGTTTAAAACTGGCATTGACACCGGCAATTCTTTGCGAGGGAGAAGATTGGCCTTCCAGGGAGTTTATGACCATCGCCTTGGTAGCATCCAGCTCTTTTTTTAGCGATGAAATCTGCCCATCCTGGCCTGACTTAATAACAAACATGCCGATAAGGGTACCTATTAGTACCAGCACTACCGATGCTGCTATGCCCAGCGGCCCCGAGAGTTTTAAACCATAAACTTTTACTTTTTCTTTCCGGATATTTTTTTCCGGATCCTCCAACGTATTTTCCATCTCAATAATTTCATCCTCCAGCATGCTCAAAAATCCTGTTTCCAGACGCTTATCGGGTGGCTGGACGATCCTTCTTTCCATAAGCCCCATCAATTCCCGGAGTTGATGATATTCCCTGGCCACTTCCGGGTTATCTTTAATTTTCTGTTCCCATACAGCCTTTTCCGCCTCATCCAGTTTCCCATCGATGTAGTCGATCAGTTTTGTATTTAAATCTGATGTATCCATGACTAATTATTTTTAAAATAAACCTCTTTTAATTGGTTAATAGCTCTGTGAACTTTTACCTTCACCGCGCCAACCGAGCAATTCAGTATGTGACCGATTTCTTCATACTTGAGCCCTTCAAAACGGCTCATCACCAAAATTTCCCTTTTATCTTCGGGTAACTGGGCCATAGCTTCATAGAGCGCCTGTTTTTTTTCTTTCTGTTCCAAAGACTCCAGGGCCGTATTGGTTTCGACATGCATAGAAGCCACATCCTGAAAATCAGAAAACAATACCTTGTTTTTTTTCACATAATCAGCAAAATTATTTCTGGCCAATTGGTAGATCCAGCTTTTAAATTTGTATTCCGGATTGTATGTTTTCCTGTATTTAATAATTCTGTAAAAAACATTTTGTACCAGGTCTTTACTAACATCCTCATTATAAGTCAGGTGAAGAAAGAAATTATAGAGTTTTACATGATAGCGATCAAACAAAGGCTTCATCAATGCCAGTTGATTGTTTTTAACCTTAATCATTATTTCTTCGTCCGAATAAAGATCAACCATAAAGTTGGTTTCAGTAAAATTTAGATAGGTTACCTCAATTTACTCAAATGGTTACAGGGGGAGTGAAAATATTTTATTTATTTACTGTCTCAAATAAAAATGCAGTTCTATATAATCACGGCCATTTTAATTGCCAGGGTTTGACCCGGGATTTTTTATTTCCTCTGTGGTTAGTATATTGCTCTAAAAAACCCAACCTTGCCATGACTGACGCTACAAAGCACGTTTTATTTTTTTTGATGTCTCTGGTTTTCCTGATGAATGAGGCTGCTGCCCAGATTTTAAAATCTCCGGCACGGGCCGAAGGGGAAGGCCCCTGGCCTCAGTTGATTATCCGGGGGCCTGTCTTAATCAATGGCAATGGGGCGCCCCCAATCGGGCCTGTAGATATAGTCATTGAAAATAACATCATTAAGTCTATAAAAAATGTAGGTTATCCGGGTGTCGCCATCGATCCTGAAAGGAGGCCTAAATTAAAGCCGGGAGGAAAAGAGATCATAGCTGAGGGTATGTACGTATTGCCGGGTTTTATAGATATGCATGGCCATATCGGGGGCACCAGCGCCGATCAATCTGCCGAGTATGTATTTAAACTATGGATGGCCCACGGTATAACCACCATTCGTGACCCCTCGTGTGGAAATGGATTGGATTGGGTACTGGAACATAAAATGAAGAGTCGGAAGAATAAAATAACAGCACCCAGGATTTTTGCTTATACTGCTTTTGGTCAGGGCAGTGGTGGTATAAGTTCACCTGAACAAGCCAGGCAGTGGGTGAGGGATAATGCCGGTAAAGGGGCGGATGGTATCAAGTTTTTCGGTGCCAGCCCGGATATTATGCGTGCTGCACTGGATGAGAATAAAAAACTAGGCCTGCGTTCGGCATGTCACCATGCACAAATGAATGTAGCCTGGTGGAATGTCCTGCATTCGGCCAGGGCAGGGCTCACTACCATGGAACACTGGTATGGTTTGCCCGAAGCTTTGTTTACAGACCGTACAGTGCAGGATTACGCGCTAAATTACAACTATCAAAACGAACAAAACCGGTTTGAAGAAGCTGGTAAGCTATGGAAGCAGGCTGCTGCCCCTTATTCGGATCACTGGAACAAGGTGATGGATGAGCTTCTTTCACTGGATTTTACCATAGATCCGACTTTCAACATTTACGAAGCCAGCAGGGATCTGCACAGGGCCAGGAGGGCCGAATGGCATGAGGACTACACACTTCCAGGGCTCTGGAAATTCTACATGCCAAGTAAAATTTCACATGGATCGTATTGGCATTACTGGGGTACTGAGCAGGAAGTGGCCTGGAAGGAAAACTATAGACGCTGGATGACGTTTGTAAATGAATATAAAAACAGGGGAGGAAGGGTAACAGCAGGATCAGATTCCGGGTTTATTTATCAACTTTACGGTTTTGCCTATATTCGTGAACTGGAGCTGTTGAGGGAAGCCGGGTTTCACCCCCTGGAAGTAATCCGTGCGGCCACACTAAAGGGTGCCGAGGCACTGGGACAAAGCGATAAAATCGGATCGATTGAAGTAGGAAAAATGGCCGACCTGATAATTATTGAGGAAAACCCTTTAGAAAACCTGAAAGTATTGTATGGTACGGGTGCCATCAAGCTAACCGAAGACAATGAAGTAGTAAGAGTAGGTGGTGTAAAATATACAGTGAAAGATGGTATCATTTATAACGCAAAGCAATTGCTCCGGGATGTTAAAGAAATGGTACAGGCTGAAAAAGAAAGAACAAATTTTAAAATTGTCCAACCCGGCATGGACAAAATTGAGAAAAAAGACTCCGGCATGTAACGTTGTTTACAGCCTAACATTTGTATCGAAAATTTATTGAATCGTGGGTACCTCGAAAGAAGCATTTGAACAGGATCTGCATAAGGAAATAGCGCAGAGCGAATATCGAAGAACCTACCTGTCTATAGGAGTGATATTGGTAAGCCTCGTCCTGGCTGTCCTGAATTATATTTTTTTTGGAAATCAGGAGAGGCAATTCTTCGGTACAATCAATGTATACCTGGTCATTATTATTTGGATCGTTGTCTTTATGGTATACGAGCTGGCCGTTCTTGCCAGGATAAAAAAATATCTGAGGCATAACGAGCCTGTTCCCAGGATTTTTAAGGTCATCAATGTGATGGATGAAATCTCCTTTCTGAGTGCCTTGCTGTTTATATTGATTTATTATACCAGGCAAGAAGCCTTTCTGGAATCGCCTATTTATGTCATGTATTTTGTTTTTCTGATTCTGTCAGCCCTTCACCTGGATTTCCGGCTAAGCGTATTAATGGGTGTAGTGGCTGCCGTGGAATATGTTTTGATTGCACACTACACCTACTATTACATCGAATATGATATCCAGGCCGGTATCCGGTTACCTCTGAATGTTTATTATATCAAAGGCCTGTTATTCATCATTGCAGGGTGCTGTGCGGGTTATGTGGCAGAAGAAATCAATATACGCATTCGCCATGCTTTTGATCACCTCATGGCGAAAAACCGGATTGAGAAGTTATTTGGTCAGCAGGTATCCAAAGAGGTGGTGAATGCATTGATTAATCAACCTGAAAAATCAAAAAAAGTAGAGGCATCGATCATGTTTCTGGATATCAGGGATTTTACTTCCATGGTGGAATCGAAAACTCCTCAGGAGATCATCGAGTATCAAAACAAGGTTTTTGAGCCCATTATTGACATTATCAATGAACATGAGGGGATTGTCAATCAAATTCTCGGTGATGGAATAATGGCCTCTTTTGGTACGCCAATTGAAAGACAGGATCATGCCAGAAAGGCCTTTCAGTGTGGATTGAGAATATTAAACAAGGTAGAATCACTGTCAATGCAAAGAAATATCCCATTTACCAGAGTTGGTATCGGTATACATACGGGGCAGGTGGTTACCGGTAACATTGGTAATAACGAACGAAAGCAATTCTCTATCAGCGGCTCCGCAGTGATCATCGCCGCCCGCCTTGAACAACTTAACAAAAAGCTGGCCTCCCAATTCGTGATCTCCAAAGAGGTACTGACCAATCTTAACGGCGATGATACCAGCATTATGGCTGTCGGCAGTCACGAGTTAAAAGGCATCGGCGGCAAAGTCGAGGTGTACAAGGTGCGTTGATACATTTTCCCTAAATCCCTCAAAACCTTTGTGCCCCTTTGAAGCAACAGTATCTCCCATTGGTAAAAATTGCTGAATCCCTTCGTCTAATTGATGACATTGGTATAAATTTGTGATGCGATTATCGGTAGACAGACATCATGAATAAATACCATATCATACTTATACTGGCCTGGGCCATTTACTTCTTTTTTCACAGCTATCTTGCTGGCGAAACGGCAAAAAACTATTTCCGGCAGCAATTTAAATCAGGTTATAAATACTACCGGCTGCTCTACAACCTGCTGGCCTCGGGGGGGCTCTTTTTCATCCTGGTTTTGAACGGGGCTATTTCCTCTCCCTTTCTGCTGAAAGTAAATCAGTTTACCAGTGTTACCGGTTTGATCCTGGCTACCTGGGGTTTTCTGATCATAAGGGTGGCTTTTAAGACTTATGATTTAAAACAATTCCTGGGCACCAAATTTACCACCGAAGATCAGCATGCCGGCATTTCCAAATTAATCACTTCAGGCATACGTGCCCATATACGCCATCCTATCTATGCCGGCACTATATTGATTGTGGCAGGTTTTTGGGTTTTCAGACCAAGTCTGACGCATTTAATTTCAGTTTTTTGCATATTTATTTACCTGTACATAGGTATCATGCTGGAGGAGAAAAGACTGATCAGGGAATTTGGGGATGAATACATCGAATATAGAAAAAATGTGCCTATGTTGATTCCGAAGATTAAGTGAAAATTAAGTTTTGATTTGACAAATTAAGATTTTAATTGATGTTAAACGCCGGATTTTAGTTGTGAAAGCCAATCATGTGCATATAGATATAGGTATTTTAAACCATAGCAGGGTATTATTATTCTTTTTCATTCTTATCGGTTCCCGGCTGGTGCAAGGCCAATGCAGCCATGAAAATCGTGCCTACCAGGTTGGAGAAACCATTGGCTACAAAGTAGCTTACAACTGGGGTTTTATATGGGTGAATGCCGGTCAGGTGGTTTTTAAAGTGAGAAGCAAGAAAGTGGATGGGAAAAATGCTTTTCACTTCTTTGCCTATGGCACGTCTTTGAAAAAATGGGATTGGATTTACAGGGTAAGGGACACCTATGAGTCATTCATTGATATCGATGCCCTCAAACCCTTAAGGTTCAGGCGAAATACACTGGAAGGGAAGTACAGCGTAAATAATGCCTACGAGTTTGATTATGAGCAGGGTAAAATATATACTGCCACTGAAAACTCTCATAAGCCTTTTTCGAGGGATACGATACAACTGCCACCTTGTACCTTTGATGTGTTGTCTATGATCTATGAGGCGAGAAATATCGATTACAGTCAATACCGTGAAAACGACAAAATTCCGATCTCATTGATTATCGATGGGAAAGTATATAACCTTTACATCAGATACCTGGGTAAAGAAACCCTGAAAACGAGGGAAAAGGAAACCTACAAATGCTTTAAATTTAAACCTTTACTGGTGGAGGGCTCCTTGTTTTTGGCCGGGGAAAATATGACTGTATGGGTGACAGATGATCAAAACAGGATCCCGGTATTAATAGAGGCAAAAATACTGGTCGGGTCGGTTAAAGCATACCTGTCTGAAACGTATGGAATCAAAAATCTAATCGAATCCAGGATTAATTAATACTTCTCATTTTCAATGACTTAAGTGAATTATGTCCATTATTACAAAATTATTTACAATTATTTACTTTAAATCGTTGTAACATTAAGCTGATTAATTTATATTTGTATAAATTTCTTTCCATAGCTGGTTGAAAGAGACCGTTCGAGATTAGTCCCCCTAATCCGAGCGGTTTTCCTTTTTTAGAGGGGTTCTGTTTTTTTTGAAGGTTAAACCGGGGCTTTAATCCATGTATTCGTGTTTGAGAAAGTCAATTAATCTGGTTTTATTCACCGGATTAGCGACTGTATCTTTACCAACACTTTTGTAGTTGAAGCCTTTGCTTTTCAGGCTTTTGATCAGATAGTTGTTCAAAATATTCTTTCCGTCAAAAATGTGCTTACCCCGCATGCTATCTAATTTGTTCACATCCGGATTTCTGAATTTCTCATGTTCATTACCGATGATCAGGCCATCGATGTTCCCATTGACCATCTCATACTGCTCATGATAGATGCTATACTTGCCTTTATAGGATGGGTTTTCATTTTCAAAGTTTTCCAAGGCACCTCTTACAGTATCATAAATATGCACATAGGCGCCCTGGTCCATTAATTCCCTGGCTACCTGTACGGGTTTTGATTCCCTTAAATCATCGGTGCGGGCTTTGAAGCCTATACCCCAGATAATAAAGTTTTTTCCTGCCAGGTCACCACCAAATGCTTCACTGATCTTTTTGCTGAAATAGTCAGTGGTTTTATTGTTGACCAAGATAGTAGATTCGATAATTTCCAGGGGACTTTTAAAGAGTTGCCCGTACTCTGCAATGGCGCTGGTGTCTTTAGGAAAACAACTTCCGCCGTATCCCATGCTGGCATTCAAAAATTTTCTGCCTACCCTGGTATCTTTGCCTACGCCCTCCTGAACCTCCCTGATGTTGGCGCCGACAGCATCACAAAGAATAGCGAGCGAATTCATGAATGAAATTTTGGTTGCGAGTAAGGCATTGGCCGCATACTTGGTTACCTCAGCGCTAAGGGTAGTCATAGGAGCCAAAGTGGATCGGCCATGGAGGAAAAGAAAAAACTCGGTAACCTTTTCTATTGCATCCTTATCGTCACATCCGTACACAATTCTATCCGGGGTTCTTAAATCTTCTACAGCCGTACCTTCTGCCAGAAATTCGGGGCATGAACCTACCGCAATTTTGACGTCACTTTTCAGGTTATTGTTAATGATCTCCTGCACGAGGTAGGCTGTCCCCGGAGGAACAGTACTTTTATTTAAGACGACGCAGTCATTTTTAATGTTTTTTGCAATTTGCTCGGCCGCTGAGCAAACATACTTGAGGTTGGCCCTTCCTTTTTCATTGGGAGGTGTTCCTACAGCAATAAAAATTATCTCCGGGTTTTCAAGGGCCTGCTTAATGTCCGTTGTTGCTGTTATGTTTTCGTGGTTTTCCTGCAATAGCTCAATCAACCCCTTTTCATGTATATGTAATGAGTCAGCGTTATTATCGATTACTTTGTTGATGTTTTCAACTTTATTCGTATCAGGGTCATAAATGGTAACCTGGTGATTCCTTGCAAAATGAGCACCTGTCGGCACGCCTACGTAGCCAGCTCCGAAAATCGTTACATTTGCCATAAAATATCAAAACTATTTTTAGGTATAAGACAATTAATTCACAATTATATACAAAATTTCAAGACTGCGAAGTTATTGATTTAAAACTTTTTATGCTAAAATCCCGGAAGATTTAGCCCCCGGAAGTAAGATAATTGACCTAAATGACCGGCTTGCTGCATGACAGGACTTTGTGATTATCGTTTAACAGCCAAAAACGGGTTGAAACCACGCTACGATTTATCTCGGTATGGCAGGTAATAAAACACCGAACTTTAATCTTTAACCCATTTCCGGAAATTCTGATAGATGTTGGGTTTTACTGATTAAATTTGAAAATTGTTTTCTTTGATATTAAATAATTTTTCATATTGAAATGTTTTCATAGGTACGTCAAATCCAATGAACAAAAATGTAGTAAAGTTATTTAGAGCGCTTTTAATGTTGGTCTTGAGTTTGTCTATTGGCGTATTTGGTTATATGGCGCTTGAAAGGTATTCATTTGTAGATGCGGTTTACATGTCGGTGATTACCATTTCAACAGTAGGTTACGGGGCGGTTGATCCTTTGTCAGAAGAAGGTAAACTATTTACATCTGTCTATATCATTGTAAACCTGAGCATTTTTGCCTATGTTGTTTCTATATTTACAACTTATTTGGTAGAAGGGGAGTTGAAGATTATTTTACGAAACTTTATTCAGGGACGAGAAGTGCAACAATTAAGAAACCATACGATCGTCTGCGGTTACGGTCGTAACGGATCAAAGGCCTGTGAGGAATTAATGAAAGAAAAACGCGAATTTGTGTTGATTGAAAGCAACGAAGAGCTCTTGCAGCATTTCAAAAATACCGGCAACTTTCAAAGCCTTATCGGCGATGCCACTACCGACGAGGTATTAAAGGAAGCGGGGATCGAAAGGGCTTCGGCAATCATCACCACTTTACCGAGTGATGCCGATAATGTTTTTATCACACTCACCGCCAGGGAGCTCAACCCAAGTATCAAGATTATTGCCAGAGCCTCTGATCAGAGTTCCGAGAAAAAGCTGACCAGAGCAGGGGCTACGCATGTAGTAATGCCAGATACACTGGGAGGGTTACACATGGCACAGTTGATTGCCAAACCCTATGTCATTGAGTTCCTGGAATTGCTGAACGGGGTGGGCGGGAAGCAAGTCGTTTTGGATGAATTTTCATTTGAGGAACTAAAAGCCAGTTACCATCAAAAATCGTTATCTGATTTGGATATCCGTAAAAATACCGGCGTGACAGTGATTGGATTAAAAGAAAAAGACAAGGGATTTCTTTTTAACCCTCATCCCCGAACAGTGATCAACGATGGTGATGTCCTGATCATACTGGGAGCCCAGGAAAACATTGATATGTTTAAGAAGCAGTATGCCACAGCCACATAAAGCCATAAAGCCCTGTGAGGATCCGGATTGAGCTTCCCTGAAAAAGCCTATCCTGCCTCAGATAGCTGTGTATGCTGACTTACTGCTACCTTTTCCTCTTTTTCATTGAACAACAACCAGAACAACATGGATACTACTACTGCCATGATGGCCGGAAAATACCATATAGGTCCCCATTGACGAATCTCATCGACCGTATAGTAATCCACGACAAACCCCGAAACCCATGATCCTATCAACATGCCCATGCCGTAAGTGATTAAGGTGATAAAACCCTGGGCAGCCGCCTGAATGGCTTTTGGGGCTTTTTTGTCCACATAGATCTGACCGGTAACAAAAAAGAAATCGTAACAAATCCCATGTAACAGTATCCCGATGTAAAACATGAAAACCAGGCTTTCATTATTGCCCATAGCGAACAGCACATAACGTAATGCCCAGGACAGCATACCGATCAATAACATTCTTTTTACCCCAAGCCGGGCAAAAAAGAAGGGCATCAACACCATAAATCCAATTTCCGACCACTGACCGAGTGTCATCTTCCCCGCGGCATTTTCCATGCCGGCTTCATTCAAAAAGGGATTGGCAAAGGCGTAATAAAATGCAAGAGGAATAGAAATGAGCAGTGAGCTGATACTAAAAATCGCAAATGATTTCTCCTTCATTAATTTCAATGCTTCCAGTCCCAGGATATCAGACACGGTAACTTTTTCATCCCTGGATTTTGGAGGGGTTTTGGGAAGCGTAAACGCATATAATCCCATCAACACGGATATCAGCGATGCGATTCTTAACGGTAAGTTGGTTTCTTCCACTTTTAAAAATCCTACCATTAAACCAGCGGCTATCCAGCCAATGGTTCCAAGCACCCTTACATTTGGAAATTCAATACCCGGGTCTTTCATTTGGTTAAAACAAATAGCATTGACCAGGGCCAGGGTAGGCATGTAGCAGAGTGAATATAACAATAATACCCAAAAGAAATATTCGGAAGACACAATGGTAGAGACCCAATATATAACCGCACCACCGATCAGATGCATAGCCCCCAGCACCTTTTCGGCAGGAAAGTATTTGTCTGCAATCATCCCTATGAAAAAAGGGGAAATAATTGCGCCAATAGGAATAGCACTGTAGGCTTGTCCAACGTCCAGACCATTGAAACCAATATTGAATAGATAAGTGCCCATGGTAACATACCAGGTTCCCCAAATAAAAAACTGAAGAAACATCATCGTCGATAGCTGGATTCGGGTCGTTAGCCTCATAGTATTGATAGTTATATTTCAAATTATGTAAATCCGCACATTCAATTATGGTGAGAAATTACTCTTTTTTATGTTAATTATATAATCAAAAAGAAAAATAAAATCTTACAGATAAACCATTAGACAGCCCGATGGGCCGTAAATTCCGGGGTTTTATGGAGGAAATTTGATCCGGAAACCTGTTTATTTCCCTGGATTTCATTGGTTTTTGAGCCACCTCACAAATGGATTTTCCATCCCCGCCGGTAATAAGATCGGGAGGCTTTGCGTTGGAGTATAAAATGCAAAAAATGTGTGTATGTAAATAAAAGGTCATGAAACGAATCAAAAATTTAACCCAAAAACCAGCGCATGCTAATTTTCTTACTGCCGTTGTTGCGCTTTTGATGCTTCAGGCTTGTTCTGATGACGATCCGGTAAGCCCGCCATTTTTTAAGGAACCCGGCACGGGGGAATTTTTCCGGTTAAAAGATTTTGGAGAGGTGGACGTAATCCCTCAAAACCGACAGGTGAGGGTATTGGTCAGGGTTACCGATAGTGTCGGTTTTGGCATTACCAACCTGGAAAAAACTGATTTTGAGGTGCTGGAAAATAACATTGATAAGGTAAATGATGTCGAGGCCAACACCAAAATCGATCCGGATAGTATTCCGTTTACCATTAAGACGGTATTGTTACTGGATATGAGTCGTAGTGTTGAAGGGAAAACCGGAGAAATCAAAACCGCAGTGAAAGAATTGATACAGGCAAAGGTACCGGAACAGGAATTTGCCATTTATACATTTGATAGCCAGGTGGAGTTGATCCGGGATTTTACAACGAACACCTCCGAACTCCTGAGTGCAGTGAATGCTTTGGAAGAAACCGGACTGGATGCATCTACCAATCTTTACAGGGCTATTATGGAGGCCAGTCAGACATGGCAGGACAATATAAGCATTGAACAGATCGAAGAAGGTAGTATGATTATATTTACCGATGGAAAGCATAACGCCGATCCCGGATTGCAGGTTGGCGATGCAATCAATGCTATCGGGGAAAAATCAGTTTTTATAGCGGCCCTGGATGGCCCAAACCTCGATGAGGCCACATTGGTAGAAATCGCTGGCGATGAAAGCAGGTATCTTTTTGCCAGTGATGTTTCCGGACTGGCCAATGTGTTTCTCGATATTCAGGACAAAATACTGACACAATCCAAAAGTATCTATTATATCACTTACACCAGCCCCATTTCTGTTCCGGGCAACCAGAATCTTAAAATCTTTATCCGTGACAACCGCAATCCGGGAGCGGATTGTATGGTGGAAAAAACGTTTTCTACCAACGGATTTTAAGTCGGGGTACAGACCAGTTGTCATTGGGGTGATTTCCTGTTAATTCTATTTATCCGATAACATTAAGGTATTGCCTCCTGACAACTGGCCATCCAAAGGAGTCTGCCACTCATATAAAATTTCTTTGCTTTCCTTGAGGTTCCCATTACTTTTGAAAGTAATTAATGGTTAAACAATCAAAAATTACAACCTAAACCAATGATAAAATGAAATATAGATTTTTGGTAGTCCTTTGGATAAGTCTTATCAACCTTCATGCCCTGGCCCTGCCTGACCGGGATGCGGTGGATAAATACATTTACACGATCGATCTTACCAGGGTGGAGAATGACAAGGTTCAGGTGGAGCTGTCAGTGCCTTCAATGAGTGCCAGTGAAATAAACTTTTATCTGCCGAAAATCATTCCGGGAACCTACAAGGAAGCCGACTACGGCCGGTTTGTTACTAATTTTCAGGCTTTTGACAAGAAAGGCAGGGCCCTGGAAGTAGTAAGGCAGGATGATAACACATGGAAAATCAGTAAAGCCAAAAAGCTCCGGAAAATAATCTATGAAGTGAATGATACTTATGATGCGGACATGGGCGCCAATCAGGTTTACCCCATGGCCGGAACCAATATTGAAGACAAGAAAAACTTCGTGTTGAACACCAGTGGATTCTTTGGGTATTTTGAAGGCATGAAAGACAATGAATTTGAATTGAATTTTATCCGCCCCAGTGAATTTTATGGTTCCACCGGCCTTATACCGGAAGCTACAGGCACTGAATATGAATACAATCTGAAAAAGGAAAATATCGATGCAGACGATGAAAGTAAGCTGGTAGACCGGTTTATCACCTCAGATTACAACCTTTTGATCGATTCACCCATCATGTATAACAAACCCGACACCACCTTGATCGATGTAGGGGGAACAGAGGTGCTGGTATCGGTCTATTCGCCGAACGGGTTGGTAACTTCAAAATTTATTGCAGAAAATATAGATGACATATTAAACGCGCAAAGAAAATATCTGGGAGGTACTTTGCCTGTCGATAAATATGCTTTCATATTTTATTGTGAGGATCCTTCCCGGCTGGCACCTGTACAGGGTGCTTTGGAACATTCTTATTCTTCTTTTTATTATTTCCCCGAAGTACCCCAGGAAAACCTTCGCCAGGCCGTAAAAGATGTAGCTGCCCATGAGTTTTTTCACATCGTTACTCCCCTGAACATTCACTCTGAAGAAATTCAGTACTTTGATTTCAATAATCCTCAGATGTCCAAGCATCTTTGGATGTATGAGGGGGTTACCGAATATTCTGCCCACCATGTACAGGTAAAATATGCGCTTATCAGTGATGAGCAATTCCTGGCGACAATACAGCAAAAAATGCAAACAGCCAGTTTTGGCTTTAATGATACGTTATCATTCACCGATATGAGTAAATATACTTTAGACAAATACCCTGATCAGTATGGCAATGTTTATGAGAAAGGGGCACTGATCGGCATGTTGTTAGACATACAGTTGCTTAATCTTTCAGACGGCGAATACGGCATCCAAAACCTGATGAGAGATCTTTCCAAAAAATATGGAAAGGATAAGCCTTTTAAGGATGAAAATCTTTTTAATGAAATTGTTGAACTTACCTATCCCCAAATAGAGGAATTTTTTGATAAATACCTGGTCAATGGCCATGTGCTTCCTTATCAGGAAGTCTTGCGCCTCGTTGGTATCGATTATGATTTTGAAAAATCGATAAATGATTACAGTTTCGGGAATATCAATTTAGGATTTGATCCGGAAGCCCGGAAATTGATTGTTTCAGGAACAGATAATATGAATGAATTCGGTAAAAAGATGGGCTATAAGACAGGGGATTTATTGCTGAAAATAAATGAGCGTGACATACCATTGCAGGGATTGGAACAATTCATCGATGCTATCAAAGCAAGTATGCAGGAGGGAGATACCTTTTCGGTCACAGTATTGAGGGCCGGTGAGTCGGGTGAAAAAGAGGAAATGATATTGAGCAGTGAAATTTTCAAAACCGCGCGAAAGGAATATCATGTGATGTCCATAAATGAAAATGCCACAGAACAGCAACTGAAAATAAGGCAGGCCTGGTTAAGGCCCTGAATTAACCCATGTCATTTAACAAATGATCGGATTCAGGTTAAAAACCTACTCTAATTTAGGCTCAAGTAAGAATTTTTGGTTAGTACGGATCAGCCCGCATGCTACCCAGATGGTCACCATGTTTTATACCGATCGCTTAATTGGTTTTTTTAACACTACTCCTTGTTTTCATTGACAGACTCCAATGATTTTGATGGGGTTTTTACCGCTTTCTGTTCCTGACCCACACCCTTTTCATATTCTTTTTTCACATGGCTGATATCGAAAGCGAAATTTAACACTTTGCTGGGTTTATTGTTATTATCAAGGACTACAGAATAACTGCCTGTAACAAATACTTCCGTTTCGTCTTTGGCTATCAATACATATTCTCCGGTATATGCATGGCCCTTTTTGATCCCCTCCCAAATTTGCCTGTACTCATCGCTGCCGGCAAAAGCAGGCTCCACCAACAATTTGTTGTTTTTACCCTTTAATTCCTGCGGGGCGTATTTTACCATTTGGCAGAAAGAATCGTCAGCATCGAGGATATTCCCATGGATATCGAATTCAACAAAGGCAGTTCCATTTTTGTATATGGCTTCCATTCTCCTTTCCAGGCTGAAAGTACTTCTCCTCATTTCCTCCTGTGTCGCGGTTAACTCTTCCATATTCTGGCGCATTTCTTCTTCCTGCGAACGCAATTGTTCGGCCTGCTCCTGGGAATTTTGATACAGGCTTTGGGTGCGTTCATTGATGCGGGTGTTGGTAATGGAAGCAGCTATGGTTTCCCCTAACTTTTCCAGGAATTCAATCTGATGTGGTTCAATTTTTTTGAAAGAAGCAATTTCAATAACCCCTTCTATCACCTGATCGTTTTTGAGGGGTACAATGACCAGGTTTCTCGGTATGGCTGTTCCGAGTCCGGAAGTTATATTAATATAATGTTCCGGAATCTCGGTCATATAGATGGTTTCTTTCTCCAAAACGCACTGGCCTACCAATCCCTGGCCTATACCTACCCTTTTGGTAAGGAATTTTTTTCTTTCAAAGGCATAACAACCCAATAACTCAAGATATTTTTCATTTTCTTCTTCCTTAATGACAAACATGCCACCCTGATTGGCCCCAAGGTATTTAACAAGATAGCTGATAACTTCATAAGATAAATCGGCCAATCCGGTTTTGTTGTCCCTGATTATATTACTGATTTCAGCAATACCCACATTCATAAATTTTTCATTTCTTTCCCTTTCAGCACCTTCCATCAGGTTCTTTCTCATGTTCATAAGCGCATTGCCCATTTCATCGTCCTCCTTAACTTTATACTCGACATCAAAATCAGCGTTGGCAATATGGTTGGCAAATTCAATGTTCGACCTAATCCTTTCCTCGGATGTTTGCAATGAAAAAAAGTTCAGGGCGTTTTCCCTGGTACTTTTTTCCAGGTGGTAGGCGTAATAACCTGCTATACCTACAGCAATGGCAAATAGACCGGTATGAATCAGAAAGGTTCGCAAATCCATGTATTCCGATTGGGTAAAGAATATATTCCGGAAGGCTTCATAATCATTGACAACACCTAAATACTGAATGTAGGCAAAGCTGGTATTGTGAGTCATCACAATCAGGGCCAATGGAATAAACACCCGCCAGTTTTGATAACCGATTAATGCAACAATACCAATAAACACCGTAAAGTGCATTTCGGGTAACCCATGCATCTGGTAAATTAACTGGGCCATAAAAATTGCCATTGAAACACCGGCCAGATATTGACTCAGCTTCTTTTTGGGAAAAGCAAATTTTCCAATATAATAGGGTGCCATACTTAATGCACCAACGCCGATGCCTACCCACCAGGTGTCATAAATAATGGCCAGAAGAATACCCAGGAAGAAATAAAAAATTAATAATGCTTCTGTAATTTTGTTGGACCTTCTAAAAATTTCTTGAAAAAAGAAGTTTATCCTGTCATGTTTTTCCATGGTAGTTACGGATTAAATAATTATTTGAAAAGTTGTCATTTCCCTCATTTCCCGGTAAGGAGTGGCTATTCAAGATGTTAGCTAATCAGATAGCTCCTCGATCATAAAGGTGGCATTCCTCCTTACAAAAAAATAGGATACTCATATTAAACAAAATAATCAAAGTGGATGCCTAAACACCTGGTAAATCACACTTCATCCTTCTAATTTATAGATTCAGGGATGTGTAATACAAATTGCGCCGCAGCAAGAAGTATGGCAGGGATGTAATAACAGGTTCTAATCTGTCACCATTGTTCAATGATTTTTTTAGTTCTGCAATGATCTACTCTTTTGTTGTAATCATATCCGGCCGATTTTAGTTTCCAAACGTGGTTTTTTGAAAAATTTGTATTAAAAGATATGAGTGTAATATTAGAGAATTAAAAGACCCTTCGGTAGGTAAACAGTTACATCATTTTAACTGGTTTACCGGGCTTTCATAAGAGGTCAAAAAGTGTTATGATAACATTACGATATTGTTATGATTAAGAAAAATGACAACATACGGATTATTTTTTGCGTAAATTGAAATTGAAACGCCAAACTAATGAAATTATGGAAATCAAAATTTTCAAAGCGTCGATATGCGAGGCCCTTGGAACGTTAAGTCTGGACCAGATGGATCAGGTAATGCGCTACATCCGGGTTTTGCAGAACAGTTCGATCGAAAACCCTGATTATTTGCAATTCAAGCAGCATGCTATGAAGCAAATAAGAGAGGCCTTGAATGAGGGTAAATCGGAAGAAAAATTTAAGCTGCAACTGGTTTAGTTTTTCGTAACCTCAGTGAAGATGCCTTAATCTGTTGTTAAGGTAACAGGAAACTTTTCCCTTTTAATCAGTTGAAACAACAAGCGTATTCCAGTATTTACTATGTGTTTTCAGTGTGTTCGATTCTTCGTCACCGCTAGTGAAAAAATATCAGGTCGTTGATAATGACCACTCACATCTAAAGTCATTTTTTCCTTATAAATCTCGTTAATATCAATTTCCTGTAAAATAATGGCCTCCCGGTCTAATACAGGATCGATGATATATTGGCCATCGGGGCCGATAATACAGCTACCCCCGTTCAGGATCATTTGGTCGGGCGTTGCTTTGAAAGCAGGCGGCAGTTTTAACTCAGGAGGAATATCACTCACCTTCATGATCTGGCCTGCTGCTACTACATAACACCTGCCCTCAAAGGCATAGTGCCTGCTGGCAATTTGGTGCATTTCGTGTACCGCTGGCCAGACCGCTATATGGATTTGTTCACCACTATCATGCATAGCCTGCCTTGCCAATGGCATCCAGTGTTCCCAGCAGATTAATCCGTTGATTCTTCCATAAGCGGTCTCGACAGTCTTAAGCCCTGAACCATCACCCAATCCATAGATTAACTTTTCTGTATAAGTGGGCATGAGTTTGCGGTGATGATTGACGATTTCTCCCTTTTCATCGATAATCAGGAAGGTATTAAAAATGGTTCCACTTGCCTTTCCGTCCTTAATTACCTCATTAACTCCCATACAAATTACCACCCCATGATCCCTGGCCGCCTGGCAGAGTCTGTTAGTCTCGGTGCCGGGAATTTGAAGGCTGTTATGATACAACCGGCTGAAAACCTCTTTGGCTGGCTCATAATCCCATAAAGCAACATCATGGCAATAATCCAACCAGGCCGGATAACCACTTAGCCAGGTCTCACCGAATACAATAATCCCGGCACCTTTACCGGCAGCCTGCCCAATCAGATCTATGGATTTTTCAAGGCTTTTTTGCAGATTCAGGTACACGGGACTGTGTTGAATCACGGCCAGTTTTATAGTTTTATTCATAATGATTTTTTTAGCACGTTAAAGGTAGTTTTAATTGTTCTTATCTAAAATTCAAAATGACTGATTTCATGCAAAGGCTGCCAAAGAAACTATTTGACACTGTCGGCTTTGACAGACGCTCAGCTTTATGCCATTTCCAGGGAGGATTTGCACCTGATGTATGATAAATATAACAACGTTTGTCGAAAAGAGCAGGATAAAATCAGGCATTGGCGGGTTCATAAGATTTAAACTGGCAGATGCATTTGGGTCTGTGGTCGGTCACACTCAAAGACGTATGATACAAATCAAGGAGCTTTTAAAAGGGTTGAAAGAATCGGTGAAAACAGAAGATCGAAGTATTCGTTGATGGAATAGTGGAATCTAGGCCGCCTTTTCTTTTTGGGTTTGGGGTTTTAGAATCGATATGACGATAGAAAGGGTAATAGTGGCAATAATGATGGTAAAGGAGAGGCTGGTTGGAACTTTGATGCTGAATATCTCAAGTAGCATTTTGCCACCGATAAAAATCAAAATAAACGATAGCCCCTTTTGGAGTAGGTGGAATTTGTCAAGTACACCTGCCAACAGGAAAAACATAGCGCGAAGGCCAAGTACCGCAAAGATGTTGGACGTGTAAAGAATAAACTCGCTATTGGTAATGGCAAAGGCTGCCGGTATGGAGTCGACAGCAAAAATAAGGTCGGTTGTTTCTATCAAAATCAGGACCAAAAACAAGGGGGTAAACAAAGTGCCATTTTCGGTTTTGATAAAAAACTTCCCGGCGTAGTTTTCCTTGGTCATTTTAAACCGCTTTCTGATAAATTTGACTACGAAACTATCTTCCGGGTTAAATTCCTCTTCTTCGTTTTCAAAAAACAGTTTAATGCCTGAATACACCAAAAACGCACCGAATATATAAAGTATCCAATGCAACTTGCTAACCAGGAATACTCCTGCGAAAATGAAGATTCCACGGAAAATCACCGCCCCAATGATGCCCCAGAACAGGATTTTGTGGTAATATGCTTCATCAATTCTGAAATATTTCAGTATCAGGATAATTACAAATATGTTGTCAACCGATAGGGCCTTTTCCGTGACGTAGGCTGAAAAGTATTCCAGCATTGGTTCGGATCCGCCATCATATTTATAGATGATAAATCCGAAGGCCACTGAAATGGCAATCCAGAAAATAGTCTGGTATAGTGCCGATTTGGTGGATATTTTTTTGGCTGACTTATTTAATACGCCCAGGTCTATGATCAGAAACGTTACAATGATTATCCCGAAAAGGATAAACAGTGTTGGTTCATTACTATTCGATATAAAACCCAAATGCATAAACTTCAGCTTCAATTATTTACGAAGTGCGGTAAAAATATCATTTTCCATTTAATAAAAAAAAAGAGTAGTACATCTGCAGGTGTTAAATGGTTGTCAAAATGTATGTTTTTGCCCACCTTAAATATATATGAAGACGCTTGTACATTTTTTTGCTTTAAACCTATGTTTTACTCCGTTCATCCATCCCTCATTTATGAAATAAAAAACTTTGAAAACCTCATACCTCCTTTCAGGTTATGCCGTCTGCAAAGGCGATAAATGTCATAACCTAACTAATTCTGAATTAATTATTTAACTTTGAAGTTAGAACAATATCGCACAAATTACAGCTACGTAAACATAATCAAAATCTCCAGTGTAAGTTTTAATTAAAACAAGCGACTTTATATTGACGTATGTATTTGATAAAGATCAAATAATTCGCTAAATTTCTAATTAAGATATACTAAACGCATTCACAATGTCCACCAACGTATTCCATTTGATCCTTTTTGGCTTTACCTACGTCATTTTGGTATATTTCATATTTACGCTTTTACGTAAAAGGAGATTTAATTCCGGAAATGACAATAATGATGACGGTGGTATTGAAATTTTTACCCCACCCAAACTTGATTTGCCGCCGGGAATCTCCTTACCCGGAGGGGATGGCCCCCGAAAAAAAATTGACAGAGAGGAAAATGAAGAGATGCCGGCTTAGATAGTATTACTACACTGGTCACAAATCCCTACCATAAGAAAATTAGACTCGAGTTTTTCGTAACCGGCAGGCATATGGATTTCAGGTACTACCACATTTTCCAGGCAATTGGTGACACCACATTCCACGCACTTAAAGTGTACGTGATCATGGCTGTGCTCTTTTGTGGTACAGGTGTTTTTGCACAAGGCATATTTCACCACGCCGCTGTCATCGAGTACTTTGTGAACCACTCCTTTGCTTAAAAAGGTTTTAAGCGTACGGTATACAGTTACCCTGTCGATCGACTCCCCTACTTTTTTTTCTATATCGGCATGCGACAAAGCGTGCTTGTGGTCCAAAAATATTTTCAGTATCTCCTCTCTCTGGTTTGTGTTTCTCAGGTTAAAATCCTGAAGAAGGTATGTTGCAGCCACACTCATATTCTCTAAAATAATGTAAATTTGTTTAATCTAAATATA
Organism: Agaribacillus sp. DX54; assembly: GCF_056858335.1. NCBI lineage: Bacteria > Pseudomonadati > Bacteroidota > Cytophagia > Cytophagales > Splendidivirgaceae > Agaribacillus > Agaribacillus sp. DX54. Next base: position 41,353 of record NZ_JBXEQE010000034.1, on the reverse strand, counting down.
CGTCATATTTTTCTACCTGAAAACCATATCGGGTCATTTATGCCGGATACAAAACTAAACTGTCAAAAATCTTAAATCTTTTTGTAAAAAAAACATGATCAAAACCAGTTTTTCAACCCTCTTTTTATTTTTTGTGCTAAACCTGGACCACTTCAATGCCCATGGTCAATTGAAAACGCCGGATCAATACCTGGGGTATGAGTTGGGAACCTCTTTTACCAGGCATCATAAAGTAGTTGACTACTTTAACTATGTAGCTGGTGAAAAATCAAACATTCTTGTTAAACCCTATGGGGAAACCTATGAAAAAAGACCTTTGATACTGGCGTTTATTTCGTCAAAAAAAAATATAGATAACCTGGAGAATATCAGAAAAAACAATCTTAGCCTGGCCCGCTTAAGTGATGAAAGTGTCTCCAACGATAAAATTGCTATTGTTTGGCTGAGCTATAACGTGCATGGTAATGAGTCGGTTAGCACCGAGGCCGCCATGAGTACGCTGTACGCCCTGGCCGATGATGCTAACCGTGAAACACAAAAATGGCTTGAAAATACCGTAGTTATACTTGATCCGTGCCTTAACCCTGACGGCAGGGATCGCTATGTTAACTGGTACCATCAATTTGGCAATCGAAGGTATAACCCCGATCCTAATTCAAAAGAACACCACGAGCCGTGGGTAAGTGGCAGGCCCAACCATTACTTGTTTGACCTGAACAGGGATTGGGCATGGTTAAGCCAGCAAGAGTCACAGTACCGGGTTAAAGTATATAACCGGTGGATGCCCCATGTGCATGTCGATTTTCATGAACAGGGGGTAAATTCCCCCTACTATTTTGCTCCTGCCGCCGAACCTTATCATGAAGTAATCACAGATTGGCAAAGGGAATTTCAGGTCACCATTGGGAAAAACCATGCAAAATATTTTGACGAAAAGGGATGGCTTTATTTTACAAAAGAAGTATTTGATCTGCTTTATCCCAGTTATGGCGACACATACCCTACTTATAATGGCGCCATCGGTATGACCTACGAACAAGGAGGAAGCGGAAGGGCAGGTTTAGGTGTTATCACGCATGAAGGGGACACATTAACTTTAAATGACAGAATTGCCCACCATTTTACCACAGGTCTGTCTACCATAGAGATCACCTCGTTAAACGCCGGCCAGGTGGTCGATGAGTTTGCACAGTACTTTGACCAGGCTGTAAATAACCCATCATCGACTTATAAGACCTATGTTATCAAAGGGGCCGGTGAAGAGGACAAATTGACCACACTAAGGCAATTTCTGGATAGTCATGGGATCAGGTATGGCTATACAACGACCACCGGATCCTTCAGGGGTTTTAGTTACATCACCAATGCGACGGAAGCTTTCAGCATAGACAAAAATGACCTGATTATCAGTGCTTACCAGCCTAAGTCCAGGCTTGTAAAGTCCCTGTTTGAGCCGGAGCCCAGGCTAAGTGACTCTGTTACCTATGACATTACCGCATGGGCATTGCCATACAGTTTTAGTTTGAATGCCTACGCCTTAACAGATAAAATTGTACCCACTGCTGCAGATGATCCAGTCGAGGTCAACCATCCCGCACCGGAGAAAGGAGGTAAGGCTTATGCCTATGTGGCCCGGTGGACCAGCCTTGAGGATCTAAAATGGTTAAGCAAGCTGCTACAGCAAGATATTAAGGTGCGCTTTGCCACCGAGGCTTTCACTATAGCGGGCGAAAACTTCCGGCCTGGTAGCCTGATAATTACGAAACGGGGTAATGAAAAACTGGGTAAACAATTTGAAGACCTGGTACTGGAAACGGCATCGGCCTGCAACAGAAAAGTGTATGCTGTGAAAACAGGTTTTGTCAGCAAGGGGAAAGATTTTGGTTCCAATTCTGTGGCCTACATCGAGCAACCCAAAGTGGCGGTTTTGTCAGGAAAAGGGGTGTCCACCCTGGCATTCGGTGAAATTTGGCATTTTTTCGAACAGCAAATCGACTTCCCTGTTACCATTTTGGATACTGACTATTTTAAGACGGTGGATTTAGCCGGTTATGATGTACTTATCATTCCCGATGGAAGGTATAATGACCTGATTGATGATGCACAGAGAGTAGCCTTCAGGAATTGGGTAAAGCTTGGTGGCAGGCTCATTTTAATGGAAAATGCTATGACTTATTTTACAGATAAAAAATCATTTGCCTTGAAAAAATATGCCAGTAACAAGGAAAAAGAAAAACTGGAGCCGTCTGCATCCGGAGATGACATAACCGGCAGGCTTTATAAGTTCAAAGACCGGGAAAGGGAAGCCATAAAAGATGCCATCTTTGGAAGTATTTTCAAGACAAGTCTCGATAACAGTCATCCCCTGGCATTTGGATATCCTGACTATTATTTTACCTTAAAGCGGAGTGGGAGGCGATTTGCTTATCTGCACAATGGCTGGAATGTGTCGGTCATTGAAGACAAAAACAAATTGGTAAGTGGCTTTTCAGGGGCAAACGCTTTGAGCCGGGTTGAAAAGTCATTGGTATTCGGTGTAGAAGATATTGGTCAGGGAAATATTATTTATATGACTGACAACCCCTTGTTCAGGGCCTTTTGGCAAAACGGGAAACTATTGTTCGGTAATGCTGTATTTTTGGTTGGACAATAATTTTTTATTAATAAATTTGATGTAAATAACAATCACACAGTCCTGTTTATCAATTATTTACCGTCTTGTGGTAATTCTTAACTTAAAGTGTTCCAAATACTACCCCTGAATCAAAATTTAGCGAATTGATATTTAGGCTTTACACCACCTGGATTGTATTGGCGGGTACAAATAAATATTTTTAATACTCTGGAAAGTATAGTTAAAATTCATAACTTGACAAGATTTAATGGTAGAGGTTTTTGATGTGAATTGATACTTTTCATCGAATTCAAGGATTAGATGTACAAAAAAATATATCAAATATGGGTTGATATCGTTTATTTTGGTGTACAGTGGGAAATGCCGGACAGTTTGAAAAAGAGGATCATTCTCAGCAATCTGGCTAGTATTACTCTTGCCATAATATTTTTACTGTTTAACATTATCCAGACAATATACCTCCACAGGCAATATATAACTGTTACCATATCGATATTAATTCTGTATCTTGCCAGTATCCCATGGCTTAATAAGGCGGGCTTTAATTCACTGGTCAGAAGGTCATTATGTACCATAATGCCTGTGTCGCTGATTTTTATTGTTCCATATGATCAACTGACAAACCCTGAGCTTAGAGACATCGCCTATTTTACAGTGCCGAGATTTACCATACTTGCCATGTTAGTGTTACCGGCGACGTTGTTGGATTACCAGAATAAGTTCAAGATGGCTGCTGGTTTGGGAATAATCCTGATCTGTTTGTTGTTTCTCGAGGAGATACAGGGCCTGTTTTTTGAAATCACTGATTACGGAGAATATAGAAACCGCCGCCTGTTACTGATTAAATTCGCGTCCGTATCGGCTTTTGTTTTTCTCACGAGCGGCTTTCTTTTTTTCAGAAGAGTAAACCAAAGATTTGAAAGAAGAATATCGAGGCTTTTAGAAAAGGAAAAGACCACAAATACAGATTTGCAGGCAGCAAACAAAAAACTGGAGAAAAGCAATGAAAAAATCTCCGACCTGCTCCGGGAGCTTAAAGAGACCAATAACAACCTGGTTGAAAGTAAGGCCGAACTCGAAGAAGCTTACGAGGAATTACAGTCTATTGAACTTTTAACCAGGGAAAGGGCCCTGGAAATCGAAAAACAAAAAGAACAGATCGAAGAAAGCAATAAGGCGATTCTTGAAAAAAACCAGCTATTGGCAGATGCACAACGAAAAATTGCCGAAACCAATGAGGAGTTAAAAGCCAGTAATTCAAGTCTGGAAGAGATGGTCAGTGAAAGAACTGCCAGGCTCCGCCGCACTAATGAAAACCTGATACAGGCAAACCAGGAACTCGATTTATTTATCTACCGGGCCTCCCATGATTTGCGTGGGCCGATTGCGAGTATATTAGGCCTTACCAAAATCGCAAAAATAGAAGAGCAAAAACAAGCCCAGATGAGCTACCTGGAAATGTTGGAAAAAACTGCCGATAACGCCAACGAGGTTTTATCAAAACTGCTTTTGGTCAATATTGTAAACCAGGCTGCCGAGCATCTGGATATAGATTTTGACGCTATTGTAAAAAACCTGCACCGCATTTTTGATAAAAGATTGAAGGAACTGGACATTGACTTTTGTGTGGAAGTTAAGGAGGGGCTGAAACTGGTATCTGATGCCAACATGTTATTGATCATTTGTGAAAGGTTGATCGAAAATGCCATTGACTTCAGGTGTAACAGGTTGAATGAAAGGCCGTATTTGAAATTGCTGATTACAGGCAGCGGCAGCCGGGTGGTTTTTGAATTCCGGGACAATGGCATCGGCATTGCCAGTAATTTTTATCAGCGTATATTTGGAATGTTTTTCAGGGCCTCTGAGCGGTCTCAGGGTAATGGATTAGGCTTGTATATTGCCAAAAAGGCTGCCGAAAAGCTGGGAGGGGAAATAACTTTTGAAAGTGAAATCGATGCCGGCTCCTCTTTCAGGCTAATACTACCCAGTGAGTAAAAGCCGTATCGAATTAGTAACTTGAGCTTATGGAAACAAAAAACTATGAAAAAGTGCTTGAAGCGGCTAAAGTAAAAGCAGCCGATTATTGCGCCTACCAGGAAAGAACCCGGCAACAGGTAAGGGATAAGTTGTATGCTATGGGACTTCGTTCCGATGATGTGGAAGAAATCCTGACATCATTAATCATTGATAATTTTATCAATGAGGAACGATTTGCCAGGGTTTTCGCTTCTGGCAGGTTCAGGCTAAAAAAGTGGGGCAAGCTAAAGATCGAATTTTTTCTGGAAAGGTTGAAATTGTCTGAATATTGTGTTAAAAAGGGATTGGAAGAAATCGGCGAAAGGGAATATGCTGAAACTTTGAAGCGTTTGATAGAGAAAAGGCTGGAGGAGGGGAAGGGTGAAAACCTTTACAGATTGAACAGGAAAGTAGCTGATTATCTGATAAATAAAGGTTATGAACCCGAGTTGGTTTGGGAAATTTTAAAGGCTAAGATGTAGCCGTCAATGTTATGATTCGAAGAAATTAATTGAACTTTTAATGAATAATTTTTGTATAATTAATCCTTGAAAACTTACGGGATATACCAAAAATAAAGGGCTGAGCGACTGATTGTGATCTATCTTGTATATATATTTGCGAATTATTTGAATATTAATATTTGTTAAATGGTTAATATTGAATTGAAAAATGCTGTGAAAAACGTGTTGGATCAGTTGGCTGCAGTTATGAGTCAGATCAGTGAGAAGGATTTTAAGAAGCCCATAGATACACTCAACAATGCAACCGTAGGACAGCATATACGCCATACCCTGGAATTTTTTACCTGTTTACTCGATGGCTACATCAATGGCGTTGTAAACTATGATAAAAGAAATCACGATAAAGGTATTGAAACGGACAAATCTCAGGCACTGACTACTTTAAGCGGTATTACATCTTTTATAGAAAAGGTTGATGAAAATCATTATTTTAAGCTCGAGGTAGACTATGGTATCGACATGGAACTGACCAGCTCAATAGCAACAAACTTTAACAGGGAATTGGCTTACAATATCGAACACGCTATTCATCACATGGCGTTGATAAAGATAGGCATTCAGGCCATTTGTCCCCATGTGGATATGCCGGCCAACTTTGGTGTGGCAAATTCTACCGTCAAATATAATAAGAGCCAGTCGGCGTAAGGTTGTAGCCTTATGGCATTCACGCCAAACTTCATTGATACCTCCGATACCGGATCTGGCACAGACTACCGGAAAGATCAAGAGTCAGCAGGATTGGGGAAGAGAATTTTCAACAGTAACTTCTGGATAAGGCTGACACATTGGGAATACTGGCCATTTTACCTGTTATACCTGCCCGTTTTCATCTACTGGGTAGGGTTGGTACTAAGGGCGAGGTCGGCTTTCTTCTTTTCTGCCGCCAATCCGACCATTGAAAATGGTGGTATGCTCGGAGAATCCAAAATTAAAATTCTCAATACTATTGCCCCTGAACTGATACCCGGAACCATGTATTTTCAGCCCGGTACTTCCAAGTTCCAGCTTCTTGCCGCTTTAAAAAAAAACGGCGTTGACTTTCCCTTCATTCTGAAACCTGATATTGGGGAGAGAGGGTCATTTGTTGAAAAAATAAAAAATGAAGATGACCTGGATCGCTATCTGAAACAAATTAAAATCCCTTTTTTGGCGCAAGAGTATATTGACCTTCCCATCGAAATGGGTGTATTTTATTACCGGTACCCCTCCAACCCAAAAGGAAAGGTAAGCTCAATCGTCCTCAAACAAATGTTAAATGTCACAGGTGATGGAAAGAAAACCATCAGGGAATTGATTTTGATGAATCCCAGGGCAAAACTCCAATTGGCTGCGTTGGAAAAAAGTCTGGGAAGTGATTTGGATGAGGTGCTGGCGAATGGGGAAGAAAGGGAGCTGGAGTCAATAGGAAATCATTGCCGGGGCACGGCCTTTCTTAATGGCAATTACTTAATAAATAATCAGCTCAATGAGGTGTTTGATAAAATCAGCAAAAGTATCGAAGGGTTTTATTTCGGCAGGTATGATTTACGTTGCAGCAGTCTTGAGGATCTTTATCGGGGCACCGGGATTAAAATTATGGAACTTAACGGGGCAGGGTCTGAACCCGGGCATATCTATCATCCCGGTACCTCTATCTGGGTTGCTTACCGGGACATTTTTAACCATCTTGAGGTCTTATTAAAAATTAGCAAGGAAAACCACCGTTTGGGAGTGCCTTATATGACCCTTGCAACGGGAATCAGGGAGATCAAAAAGTTAAGAGCCTACAACCGGTTGAAAAATGCCTGACCGGAAGAAAACTTAATATGGTAGTTGTTCAAACTTTTCTTGTAGCCTTTTTCTTCAGCTATATCGGCTCCATACCACCGGGTACTATCAATATAAGTGTCATACAATTAACTTTAAGCGGAAGAATCAAACAGGCCATTTACTTTGCATTGGCCGCTGCATTGGTAGAGTTCTTTTATGCCACATTTGCAGTAGGTATTCAGTTTTTTTTTGTTAGTAAACTTGACTTTACGCTGCATTTCAAAGTAGTTGCGGCCTCGGCTATGATTGTCCTCGGCCTGGTAAACTTCTTTGGGAAAAAGAAAAAACCGGGAGAACAAAGATCGAAAATACCAATGACTGGCTTTAAAAAGGGGGTTGTTATAAGTATTTTTAACCCCTTGGCGATACCTTTTTGGATTGCTGTAACGGCGTATCTGGAAAGTCAGTCATGGGTCGATATCAATGGCCAGACTTTCTGGGTCTATATTCTTGGCATTTCTACCGGCACGTTTTTGTTATTGTCGACCCTGGTATTGATCGTTTCAAAATTTAAGATTAGCCTTGACAGCTTTATAGTGAACAAAGTCACCGGATTGATCTTTATAGGCCTTGGTATCTATACCTTTCTAACCCTCCTGTGACCCCAAATCCTTCCCTCTGTGTCTTGGTGCCTCCGTGGTGAAAAATGGTTAGGCACCAAGGCACAAAGGTTTTCGCATGCAAAATAAAAATACGGGCAGATTCTTACGTTGTGTCATCACCCTATGCTGCTTATACCTTCAGGGCCTTGCTTATGCTATAATATATCCTAAAAGGGTATGCATCTGTTAGGAGGACTAATTTACAGCAGGCAATTCGACAGACTCTAACGAAGTAAATACAGCAGGCGGTAAAGAATCAAGCAATTGAACGTTAGTTGGCCCACCATTATCTGACCTGTTTCCCGAAAGCAATAGTTTTCCAAAGGATCGATAGTTGTCCCATGGCCGGATAAAATTGGCAGAGTCCTGACCCGCATCCCTGAAGAAAGCCCATTGCTTGATGAGGTTGTCTGCTTGGTCAACAAAAATCTCATACTTGTTCTGAGGTGTATCACCGACTCCTTCGAAGGTAAGGGTAAGCACATCGGCTGCCTGCCCGTCGGTCAGCGTGTCTTTGCGGCTGTAGGTGAGGGTGACTCCTGAATCTTTCAGCTTAAATGGCATCACCAGCCAGTAGGAGTCGTTAATCCAGATGCTTTTACCCTGTTTCAGGTGGGTGGCAAGGGAATCCGGCTGGGTAACCTCCTCACCGTCTTTATAAACTTTGCCTTTCAGGTCGTGAACATTCAGCACCATTTTGGTATCTTCTTTCAGATATTCAATCCTCACATCCCCGGTCCATTTATTCCAGTAAAGCCTTCTGACACCAAAAAAATCCCATACCAGATAACGGGCCTCGTCCCAGGCCTTTCTGCCACCCATGGCTTTCATTACCTCGTCTGCGATGCCGATGGCCTTTTCATCTGAATCCGCTTTGTTAAAGCCTTCCATGGCGGGGTTTGCCCCGGTAACTTCAGATTGTGCTTCTGTAACCCTGTCACTAGTGGCAGGCTTTTCCTTACAGCCTAAAGTTAAAGTAACAAGAAGTGTAAGGCAACTAATTGAAATGTTCGGGTTGAATGTTTTCATGGGTAATAACTGTTTTCTTCCGGCAATTTACAATTATTATTGAAACGCTGGCTACCTTCCTCCGACAATTTAATACATACAATTGACAGTTCATGACATTTGCGTTTGGGATGTGATCCCTGTCTGTCATTTTTGTACTATTCAAAAACTCCAAATAATGCTACGATGAATACACATCATAAAAAGTTTTTTGTAGTAATTATCCTCTTTTTTGTGATTTCTGTGCTTTCGACCGGCGCTTTATCGCCCGCTATGGCTCAGGAAAAGAAAAATAAAACCGAACCTATCATTTCCCATGAGAGGGGCCGACATAAATATTCTTACAAGTCGGGGTTCACCTTTAACTCATTTTCTCTTGACTATCGTGGAAAAATCGCGTTAACGGATGATGAAAAAGACATAAAAAGTATTTCTCCGGGGGGCTATTTTAAAGTCAGTAAGACCACCTTCGGTACCAGAAGGATGGTCAAAATTGAAAACAAGGACGATAATCAACTGGTGCGAACCTATTATGTAGGAAGGAAAGAGGAACCCTTTGAGTTGAATTGTTAAACGTAGTTATGAATTACAAAGCAATTCTCGATCGCTTTAATAAATTGATTACAATTGCTTTAAGCCCCCACTTGCTATAATTGCCGGATAGTAATATTTATAAAATCAATAATGCGATACATAATATCAATTTGATTAATGAATGCCAAATGGAAATATTTACCACAGCAAAAAAATAAATCTGATGAAAAGAAAAGTATTAAGTATATCAATTATCCTAACCATAACTACCGCGGCGGTATTTATGGTTCTATCTGCTTTTAAATCCAGGGAAAATGGCGGGGAAAAAGAGTCCGGCGGAAGCTGCCCTTTTGGATTTGACAAATCAGGTAAGTCCACTGGTGAAGTAATTAAAGGTGACGGAAATACTGTCCGTGATTGGTGGCCAAATCAGCTTGATTTGACGGTATTGCGTAAAAATGCTACATTATCTAATCCATTAGATGAAAATTTCAATTATCAAAAAGAATTTGAAAGTCTTGATTACTACGCTTTGAAAAAAGACTTGGAAGACTTGATGACAGATTCTCAAGATTGGTGGCCGGCAGACTTTGGTCACTATGGTGGCTTATTTATAAGAATGGCATGGCATAGTGCAGGTACGTATCGTACGGGTGATGGTAGAGGCGGAACCAGAGAAGGTAAACAAAGATTTGCCCCTCAAAATAGCTGGCCTGATAATGCAAACCTTGATAAAGCCAGGAGATTACTTTGGCCAATAAAGCAAAAGTATGGCCAGAAAATTTCCTGGGCTGACTTGTTTATCCTCACAGGAAACGTAGCATTAGAGAGTATGGGTTTTGAAACACTTGGTTTTGCCGGTGGACGTGTAGATACCTGGGAGCCACAGACGAATGTATATTGGGGATCAGAAAAAGAATGGCTGGGTGACGAGCGATTTGATGAAAACAGGGAGCTTGAAAAACCATTGGCTGCTGCTCAAATGGGATTGATCTATGTGAATCCTGAAGGTCCTAACGGGAATCCTGACCCTGTAGCTGCTGCTCATGATATCCGGAAGACATTTGGCAGAATGGGGATGAATGATGAAGAAACTGTTGCTCTTATAGCAGGCGGTCATACGTTGGGCAAAACACATGGGCAAGCGAGTGGAGAAGAGCATTTGGGAGCAGCGCCTGAAGGTGCAAACATTGAGTCTATGGGTCTGGGCTGGTCAAGCAATTTTAAATCAGGCAAAGGTCCGGATGCGATCACTTCTGGTTTAGAGGTGATTTGGACAGAGACTCCTGCGCAATGGAGCCACGGTTTCTTCGAAGGACTATTTGAGAACGAATGGAAATTAGTCAAAAGCCCGGGTGGCGCGTGGCAATTTGAAGCAGTAAATCCAAAAAAACTATATCCGGACGCATTCGATCCAAATAAAAAACATAAGCCAACAATGTTGGTAACAGACCTTTCATTAATTAAAGATCCGGCTTATGAAAAAATCTCGAGGAGGTTCTATGAAAATCCGGAGGAGTTTGATAAGGCATTTGCAAGAGCTTGGTTTAAGCTAACTCACCGTGACATGGGACCAAAATCTACTTACCTGGGACCAGAAATTCCAAAGGAAGAATTTATATGGCAAGATCCAATACCCGCAGTTGATCATGAATTAGTGGATGCTAAGCATATTGCCTCTTTAAAAGTTAAAATCCAAAATTCAGGGTTAACCACTCATGAGCTGGTAACTACTGCTTGGGGTGCAGCTTCTACTTACAGGGATTCTGACAGAAAAGGAGGTGCAAATGGTGCCAGGATCAGACTTGAGCCCCAGGTAAGCTGGGAATCGAATAATCCTAAGCAACTAAAGAAAGTACTTGCATTCTACGAAAAGGTAAAAGCGGATTTTGACGCAGACAGCAAAAAAATCTCTATTGCAGACCTAATTGTTCTTGGCGGAAATGTGGCCATTGAAGAAGCAGCTAAAAAAGCGGGGTTCGATGTTACTGTGCCATTTACTCCTGGTAGAATGGATGCTTCTCAAGAAAAAACCAGCCTTAAGAGTATGGAATTGTTAGAGCCAATGGCTGACGGTTTTAGAAATTACCAAACAACAGAGTATACACTTACTTCTGAGCAATTATTGATTGATAAAGCACAGCTACTTAAGCTTTCAGCCCCTGAGATGACTGTACTGGTGGGTGGAATGAGAGCACTGGGCGCTACCTATGATGGATCAGATCTTGGCGTTTTAACAGATACTCCCGGAACATTGAATAACACGTATTTCAGGAATCTACTTAGTATGGATTTTGAGTGGAAAGCTGAAGATGATAAAAAATACGTTTTCAATGGATTTAAAAGAGGTACTACTGAAAAAGTCTGGACTGCTACACGCGCTGATTTGATTTTTGGTTCAAACTCCGAGTTGAGAGCATTAGCAGAGGTATACGCAAGTGATGATGCTAAAGAGAAGTTGGCAAACGATTTTGTAGCCGCTTGGACTAAAGTGATGAATCTCGATCGGTTTGATGGCACTAAAACAGCACTGTAAAGCAGAGCATAGATTTGGAAATAAATTGTGAATTGAAACCATTATATGCATTCCTTTTTGAATGTCCCGGTTTCAATAATTAAATAAGGTAAGAGAGTAGCTGGCAATACGGTATGACTGGCTTTCTCTTTCCTTCCTGTCATGGAAGTAAAAGCATATGGGGATTGTTTTCAGAAGATACCATTGATCGACTACCAAGAAGAATTAGCAACCGCGTAGTATGAATATAGTAATTATTGAAGATGAAAAACTGACGGAAAGCATTAACAAAATCGAGAAACTTAAGCTAAACCTTGGCCGGCAAGGCCATGCACCTTTGCAGGATCCGGGAAAAATCCTTTCAAGATTAAAAGACCGGACTTACAAAAACAGGTTCATGGTGAAAATAGGGGAACACATCAAATCGATTACAGTTGATGACATCATACTTTTTTTTGCTGAAGGCCGTACGGCTTACCTGGTAACCAAACATGAAAGAAAATTTATCATCGACTACAAACTGGAGAGCCTTGAAGAAATACTGGACCCCAACCTGTTTTTTAGGGTTAACCGTAGTTTTATCGTTAAAATCAGCGCCATCAGAGATGTGTTGGTTTACTCCAACAGCCGTTTAAAAATCTCCGTTGACCCCGCATTCTCCAAAGAGATAATTGTGAGCAGGGAGAAGGTAAATACCTTCAAGGATTGGTTAACGGAATGAAGTAAAATGCGATAATCAGGCATTTAACAAATCATCAGTCATTTCTTACATAAGACTTAAACCCGCCAAAATACGCTGTTTAGTTTTGGATTGAATAACGAAATTTAACTAAATCCAAAACTTTGTGAAGATAAAAAAAACAAAAATCATGAGAAGTAGTTACTTAATGGTATTGTTGGCTGCGTGTGTGATGATGGCTTGTAGTGATGATGATGGCCCTGCGTTGAAAGAAAAAATTGATATCGATGATGCGGATTTGGTTTCCAATTCCCTTACAATTGAAAATGCTGTGAAAATGGAGGGCACCCCTCCTGCTCCTTCCACCGATCCGGATGCACCATCCCTTAACGATTATTCTAATGAGGATTTTGGTGCGGTTTCAGGAAAGTCGTTTTATCTGGACCTGAATGTGAATCAGGGGCAGCCGGCTGGTGTTTACTTTCAGGTAAAAGGCTCTGGTGAATATTACGATATTCCCTTGACTACCGCTACCGGTAGTTCCGGGGGACGGTTTGGGTCGCGTAAGCCTAAATCCAGGCTATTCAAAAACGCCAGAACGGCTGAAAGCGATGTAATTGAGATCGAAATACCGGATAACCTGGAGCCTGGGGTGTTTTGCGCGGTTTATTGTGTCTATGATGAAGAAGGCAGGATTAGTAACGCTGTGGAAATTTGTATTGAGATCATTGAATTTGGTGGCGGGGGCAGTGAATTCTTTGCAGGGCAAACCTGGGAGATGGTATCTACCAAAGACTCCGAAGGGGACGTTGTTGAAATAGAAGTGCCGGGAGAAGATTATACTAAAAGCTATGAAACCAGTGTACAATGCGGGGATAACATTTTCAAAACGGTAACAGTGATGGAAACATACCGGACTAATTATTTTTATCTGACTTTTTCGAATGATGGTGCTTACAAGGTTGAAGCAGACGAATATGCGAGAGAATTCGATTGGAAAAATTCGACTTGTGATGACCTGGAATATACTGAGGAGACAGAGCTATATGAAGAAACCGGTGTTTGGACCTATGACAATGCGAGCAAAACCCTGACAGTAGTCACTGAATATGTGGATGATTTTGACGGGCAGACTTATACCGATATATTTAAGGTAGGGATAGAACTGGTAAATGATCAATTGGTTATAACCGATAATGAAGATGGGGAGAATTACGAGATCACTTTGAAAAAGAAAGGCTAATTTTAGCGATTACATATTTTATTTAGGGTTTATGTAAGCGTCCCGTGCCATGGTTGCATGGGATTTTTTTTAACCTAACTTATCCGGCTCCAATTTAATTCGTTTTTTTTCTGTCTGTTTATCTGCAACAGTATATTGGCATTTTTTGCTGTTTTGAGTTCGGGATCGTCATCGAGAATTCTTTGTGCGGCCTTTCGCGCCTGTTGCAATATTTCGCTGTCCTGGCTCAAATCAGCGATTGTCAGATCCGTGAGGCCACTTTGCTGGGTTCCGGAGATATCACCCGGCCCCCTGAGCTTTAAGTCAGTATCTGCTATTACAAATCCATCGGTGGTGGTTACCATGGTTTTAATTCTGGTTTTAGCCTCTTTGCTAAGTTTGTAGTCACTCATCAGGATGCAGTACGATTGATCGCCGCCCCTCCCCACCCGGCCCCTTAGCTGATGAAGCTGGGCCAGGCCAAAGCGTTCCGCATTTTCTATCACCATTACGGTAGCATTGGGCACATTGACGCCTACCTCTATGACAGTAGTGGCCACCATGATTTTGGTCTCTCCTTTCACAAAACGGTTCATCTCATATTCTTTGGCATCCGCTTTCATTTTACCGTGTACGATGCTGATGGCATAGTCCGGAAATGCCCTGCTGATGCTTTCATATCCATCTTCCAGATGTTTCAGGTCAATCTTCGCTGACTCTTCTATCAAAGGGTAGACCACATACACCTGTCTGCCCAGTTCGATTTGCTGTTTTAAAAAGCCGAATACTTTTAACCGGTTGGCATCATAATGGTGTATGGTTTTAATAGGCTTTCTTCCGGCAGGAAGTTCATCGATGACTGATACATCCAAATCCCCGTACAAGGTCATCGCCAATGTGCGTGGAATGGGGGTTGCTGTCATAACCAACACATGCGGGTAGGTATGCTCATTTTTTCGCCATAGTTTCGCCCTCTGGGCTACCCCAAACCGGTGTTGCTCGTCAATTACCGCCAAGCCTAAATTTTGAAACTGTACCACATCTTCAAGCAACGCATGAGTGCCTACCAGAATGTGTAATGATCCTTCCGGCAGTCGTTCATGAATATCCCTCCTCTCGGCGGTTTTGGAAGATCCGGTAAGCAAAGCAATATTGAGCCCCATTTTTTCTGCGTAACCTTTTAAACCATCGTAATGTTGATTGGCCAGTATTTCGGTAGGGGCCATCATAGCTGCCTGTGCACCATTTCCGATGGCAATCAACATGCAGATAAAGGCAACAATGGTTTTGCCCGAGCCTACATCTCCCTGCAACAACCGGTTCATTTGGCTGCCGGAACGCATGTCCCTGTAAATTTCCTTAATGACTTTCTTTTGGGCATTGGTCAGTTCAAAAGGGAGATGGTGATGATAAAAATCGGTGAGTAAGTCGGCATTATTGAAAATTATTCCTTTAAACCTTTCCCGGCGGGTTAATTTTAGCTTTAGCAATCGGAGCTGAATGAAAAACAGTTCCTCAAATTTCAACCTGTACCGGGCCTGCGCAAGCAGTTGTTGGTTTTCCGGATAATGAATGTTGCTGATGGCCTGGTTTTTGGGCAGTAGCCGGTATTGCTGTACAAGATCGGGGGGCAGGGTCTCATGAATTTGCCTGAAAGCCAACCCAGTCAGTGTACGTTGAAATTTGGCGATGGTTTTACTGTCGAGATAGCGTGCTTTCAGCTTTTCAGTGGTTGAATAAACAGGCTGAAGATAGCCGCCTTGTTCATTTTTTGTGGTCAGCGGTTCCATTTCGGGGTGGGCAATGTTGATGTATTTGCCAATTCGGCCTGGCTTACCAAATACTACGTAATCAATGTTAGTCCTTAGTTTTTTTATGATCCATTGCAATCCTTTGAACCAAACCAATTGAATTTCCCCTGTTCCATCACCAAAATAGGCTACCAACCGTTGTCTTCTGGGTGGGCCCACTGTTTCAAGATACCTGATCCGGCCGGTCACTTGAATGAAATTCATGTGGTCATTTATCTCCGCAATCTTATAAAACCTGGTACGGTCCTCGTAGCGAAAAGGGTAATATTGAATCAGGTCCCCATAGGTAAAAATGCCCAGTTCACTGCCCAACAGGGCGCCACGCTGAGGCCCGACTCCTTTTAAAAATTCGATTTTTGTATCAAAAAAACCAATCATAGCCTATTTTTGGCCCGAGCGATACTTGTCGAGTTGGTTCCTGTAGTTCGTCTGGTTCAAATGCCGCCAGTTAAACGTGCTGATCATATGCATGATGTCTGATTTGACATATTCAATGACCGGGGCAAGGGAGTCGTTTTTAGTAGCGGTTGTGAAATACAGAGCACCCCTTAAAAAGTTCTGTGTTGAGTCGGTTAAAAAGAATTGAAATTGACTGGGGACTTCACCGCTTAGCTCCTGAACCACGGCTGTGTGGCCACCTTGGGTTTTTACCACATTTTCTTCAATGGAATACGCTTTGATCTGATGTTTGGCGGTCAGTTTGTAGGCATCGCCCAGAAAATCCTCCAATCGCTCCTTCTTGTTTTCAATGGGCTTGTAGGTCAGTTGAATATTGGCATCCATTTCAGGATAATAAATGTGGATCCAATATCTTTCAGCTAATCTGGAAGTGTCATCCAGCAGCCTTGCATATTTCGAGAACCGGAAGGTGTATGGAAAAGTGTCTGGCAGTGACTGGTAGGTAGGATCAGGCAATTCTATACGGTTATATCCCTTGGGCTTAGGGACATAGTTTCCGCCACAGCCTGTTAGGGCAAGTGTTAAAATGAGATAACAAAAACTGTGTAACTGAAAATTAATTCCGATCATCTTTTTGGTACCTGGTTCAGGTGGGAATATTGATATAAACTCTCACCCGTTTTATTCTTTTGGAGTCAACCGATACAATGGTAAAAACAAATTTGTCATAATTGATTTTATCTCCCACTCTGGGAAGTTTTGAATGCAACTCCAGCAATAAACCTCCCAGCGATTCACTTTCCCCCTTTACTTCCTCAAACAAGACCGGCTCCTCGCTTATAATTTTACAAAAATCGTTCAGGGAAGTTTTCCCTTCAAAAATATACGTATGGTCATCGAGTTTATTGTAAGCGACGTCGTCGTCGTCAAATTCATCGTTGATTTCCCCGACAATTTCTTCAATAATATCCTCCAGGGTGATTAAGCCCGATGTACCCCCATATTCATCTACTACGATGGCCATATGCACCCTTTTTTCCTGAAAATCTCTTAAAAGTGCATCGATTTTCTTGCTCTCCGGAACGAAAAACCCGGCTCTGAGTAAATTTTGCCATTTGTAGTTATTCCCCTTATCGAGATGTGGCAATAAGTCTTTCACATATAATATGCCTTCAATTTTATCAATGGTTTCGCGGTAAACAGGGATACGTGAAAAACTTAAATTGTCAATTTCACGGATCAGGGTGATATAATCCGTTTCAATGTCAAAAGCAGAAATGTCCATACGTGAACGCATGACCTGTTTCACGCTGAGCGACCCGAAGTTAACAATGCCTTTCAATATCTCCTTCTCCTCTTCAGAGGTGTGCTCGTCGGTGGCTATTTCCAAGGCATGTTCCAGTTCGTCCATGGACAGGTTATACCCTCTTTTTTCAATGCGCTTCTCTATGATCGAGGTCATAGTTTGTAAAAACCAGGATATGGGGTGGAAGAAATAATTGGCTGCCTTCAGAAAACCGGCGGTTCTTTTGGCGAAAGGAAGGTTGTTTTGGTTGGCATACACTTTTGGAATGATTTCGCCAAACAACACAATAGCAAAAGTGTTAAAGGCGGTAAGGCCTAAAACCAGCAGGTTCTCATCTTTCTGATGCCCAAATATTCTCCATGCCACGAATGTAGATATGATTATAAAGGCGATATTGACCAGATTGTTGAGAATCAATATCGTAGCCAATAGCTTTTTGGGGCGGTCTAAAAGTTTCACCAGGTTTTTTTCCTGAGGGTTTTTGCTGGCCCTGCACCGGTTTAAATCCTTTGTAGACAATGAAAAAAAGGCTATTTCTGAGCCGGAAATTGTTGCGGATAACAACAGTAAAAGTAACAGTATGACTCCTCCTCCAAGTGCTGTAAAAGCCAAAGAATTGGAAATAAAATCAAAGAAGAGTAAAACCCCCGGCCAGGGGTCATCAATTGAATCTCCCAAAACAACAAAAGTTAGTTACTAAAACGGTAAGTCATCAGTATCATCGTTAGCTGTGTTTAGGTCAGGGCTGGCAGCTTCAGTAACGGGCATTTTGGTTTCCTGTCTGAAATTTCCGTCACCTGCCGTTTCGCTTGGCTTACCGCCCAGCATCGTCATGTTATCTGCTACTACCTCGGTAGTGTAACGGGTATTCCCCTCTTTATCCTCCCATGATCTGGTTTTTAATTTGCCTTCTATATAGATAAGATTGCCTTTCTTGAGGTATTTCTCAGCCACTTCAGCTAATCCTCTCCATAAAACAATGTTATGCCAATCAGTTATTTCTTTTCGTTCCCCCGTGTTTTTATCACGATATGATTCTGTTGTGGCCATCGTAAAATTGGCAACTGCCGTGCCGCTTTCCAGATGCCTTACATCAGGATCTTTACCTAACCTTCCAATCAGTATTACTTTATTTACTCCTGCCATTCTTCGTTGTATTAATTGAGTTGTTATTCTAAAGTTAGCTAAAAAATATGTTCATTCAAATAGTTGTCGATCAAAATAGGTTTTGGCAAATCGTTAATTTCATCGATACTGTAAAATCCGAAATTATCGGGTTCTTCCAAAAGATCCAATGAAAATCCATTAACAGGTAAAACATGAAAAAAGCGCGCGAATATGCGCTGATGTGTCAATATGTGCTTGTACTCATTCGAAAGGTGTTGCAAATTCAGATTTTGATAAGTTGCCCATCCCGGTTTTTTGGCGTGTACAATCTGGTTCATATCCAGCGGCTTTACATCTTCAATCAGATAAAAGTCGTATAATCCCTGCCAGATGTCATTTTGGCGCCGCTGTCTCAGTAAGATTTTTCCTTGATGCTGGATTACGAGGTAGTGAAAAAACCTGGTTTTCACCTTGACTTTTTTCATTTTAACCGGCAAATCCCGTTGAAGCCCATGTTTATTGGCGTGACATTCATTGGTGAAAATGCAGTTGTGGCAATCCGGGCCTGAAGGAGTGCAATAGGTAGCCCCAAACTCCATAATTGCCTGATTGTAATCGTGAGGATGGTCCCTATCCATGAGTTCCCCGGCTAATTGGGCAAATACTTTTTGTCCGCGGCTGCTACCAATGTCTTCAGCTATGCCGAACACCCTGGAAAGCACCCTGTAAACATTGCCATCTATCACAGGAACTGCTTCCTGAAAAGCAAATGAAGCAATCGCAGCGGCTGTATATTTTCCAATACCTTTTAGTTTTAACAACTCCTGGTAATTGTCAGGAAATTTCCCATCGTATTTTTCTACGATAGTTTTGGCACAGGCGTGGAGGTTTCTTGCCCTCGAATAATATCCCAGGCCTTGCCAAAGCCTCAGAACTTTGGTTTCACTGGCATTTGCCAGGTCAAAGACAGTGGGGAACGCTTCGGTAAATTTCAGAAAATAAGGCAAACCCTGTACAACCCTCGTTTGTTGCAAAATGATTTCGGATAACCAAATCATGTAAGGATCAGTAGTATTTCTCCATGGTAAATCTCTTTTGTTTTGCAAATACCATGAAATTAGCCTTTTTCTAAAAAACTTATTGGGGTTCAATTAGTTACTTTAATATGTAATAAATAAGGTGATTTAAAAGTGATATTTTAATTACTTCATTTTTAAATTACTCAGCGAAGATATAAATTTGTAAACTCAAAAAGATTTGATCGCATTTTTTTTAGGGAATTTTTATAATTTAAATTTAAACAAGGTGACTAAAGCAGATGTAATTACTCAGATTTCTGAGAAGACCGGTATTCCAAAGGATGATGTGCAGCTAACAGTGGAAGCGTTCTTTAGTGTGATAAAGAGTTCCATGGCAGAAGGAGAGAATATCTACGTAAGAGGGTTCGGTAGTTTCATAAATAAGAAGAGGGCTAAGAAAATTGCCAGAAACATTTCCAAAAATACGGCAATTGTCATTGATGAACATTTTATACCAAGTTTTAAACCTTCAAAAGTTTTCGTAGAAAAAATCAAGAAAAGTCAAAAAGTATTAGCGTCCAATAGCTAATTATGTGTTAAATTTGGAGCCTTAAAAAGAGAGCTTTTGAGGCTTTGAATTTATGCTTAGAACAAAAATTTTATTCGCAATATCGGCAGTACTTTTGGTAATAACCTTATTCAACTTACCAAAAATCGTTGTAGAAAATGATCAAAGAGACATTGCCACCGGGCAAAATGCTGATGAAGAAACCAGTAGGGATAACGCGGCAGAAGCAAATACACACACTTCTTCAATCCCATCCGAAGTTCTCGACCAGATAGTAAATCTAAGAGATTTAGTAAAAAATAGTGTCGATAACAAAAAAAGTGCTATCTTTGCAGACTCTTTGGCTGAACTTTTTGATCGCTACAACAGATTAGACAGTGCTGCAAAATACTCGGAGCTTGCCGCTACGAATTTGCCAAACGTTAAAACCTGGGAAAGGGCCGGAGAAAGTTACTATAAAGCCTATTCCTTTGCGGTCAACAGGGAAAAACAGAAATTTCTCGCAGCAAAGGCCAAAGAATTCTTTGAAAAAGTGTTAAAAATGGAGCCTGAAAGGCTTGATCTGGAGGCAAAAGTGGCCATGACCCTGGTAACCACTTCAGCGCCGATGGAGGCAGTAATGAGGTTGAGAGCAGTTTTGGAGAAGGATCCTGGCAATGAGACGGCAATTTTTAATTTGGGAACCCTGTCCATGCAATCAGGCCAATATGATAAAGCAGTGGAGAGATTTACAAGATTGGTGAAGATTAACCCTCAAAATTCACAGGCACTTTTTTACCTGGGAATCAGTTACTTTAATTTAGGTGAAAATGCCAAAGCTAAAGAACAATTCCTTGCAGTGAAAGAATTGGAAGATGACCCTTCTATATTGACTACGGTAGATGGTTATCTGGAAGAAATAGAATAAAAGAATTGTTAAACCATTCGCTATTTAGAGCGGAGAAAAAAGAATTGAAGTTATGCCTTGCGGTAAAAAAAGAAAAAGACATAAGATCGCTACACACAAAAGAAAGAAGCGTCTTAGAAAGAATCGTCATAAAAAGAAGTAAGTGATTGCTTACTTTTTTAACCTTATACACATCATTAAATTATTATTCTGAAAAGCAGAAATAAAATATAATAGGTTTGAGCAATGAATTATTAATCAATTCAACTCAAGGAGGATGTCGTATAGCCCTGTTAAAGGACAAGAGTTTAGTTGAGTTCCATTATGATGAGAATGGAACAAAGTTCTCGGTTGGGGATATCTATCTGGGAGTAGTCAAAAAAGTTGTTCAAGGATTAAATGCTGCATTTATAGATGTTGGCTATGAAAAAGATGCCTTTCTGCATTACCTTGATCTCGGCCCCCAGGTTAGATCACTCAATAAGTTTACAAAACAAGCAGCAAATAGAAATAAGAACGCAAAAAAGATTTCTGATTTTACGAATGAATCGGATATTGACAAATTCGGTAAAATCAATCAGGTTCTTTCAAAAAATCAACAAATTCTTGTACAGGTAGTTAAAGAACCAATTTCTACAAAAGGGCCGCGACTATCATGTGAGTTGTCCATTGCCGGAAGGTATATGGTGCTGGTACCCTTTTCCAGCTCGGTAAACATATCTAAAAAGGTGACCGATGGAGAGGAGAGAAAAAGACTATTGCGACTCATCTCATCCATAAAACCCGATAATTTTGGTATTATCATCAGAACTGTAGCACAAAAAAAGGATGTGGCAGAACTCGACAGGGATCTGAAAAATCTGGTGCAAAAGTGGGAAGATGGTATTAAAAAGCTGAAACATGCCAAACCAAGGGAAAAAATAATCGGAGAGATGAGTAAAGCATCCTCTATACTGCGGGATGTGTTAAATGAATCGTTTGACAGTATAGTAACGGATGATAAATCGATATACGACGAGGTTAAAACGTATATTAAAACGATTGCGCCTGAAAAGGAAAAAATTGTTAAAAAATATAACGGCAAGGCCAAACTATTTGAAAGTTTTGGCATTGAAAAACAACTGAAAACCCTGTTTGGTCAATCAGTCAGTATCCCGGGAGGAGGATACCTGATTGTTGAGCATACTGAGGCGCTTCATGTTATCGACGTTAACAGCGGTAATAAATCCAACACAGAAGGCGACCAGGAGTCGACCGCCCTGATGGTCAACCTGCAAGCCGCCCGGGAAATTGCCCGGCAACTCAGGCTCAGGGATATGGGAGGCATTATTGTGATTGACTTCATCGATATGAAAAAGGTAGATAACAAGAAGAAGGTCTACCAGAGGATGAAAGAGGAAATGAAGTCAGACCGGGCGAAATTTACCATATTGCCCCTCTCAAAGTTTGGTTTGATGCAGATAACCAGGCAACGTTTCCGTCCCGAGCTGAATATCAAGACCATGGAAAAGTGTCCAACCTGTAATGGTACGGGTAAAATTTCCGCGTCTATAGCCGTTTCGGATCAAATTGAAAAGCATTTGGATTTTCTGTTACTGAAACAGAACGAAAACAAAATAAGTATTGCCTTGCATCCTTATGTGCATGCCTACTTTAAAGAAGGTTTTTATTCGAAAAGGATGAAGTGGTTTTTCCGGTACCATAAGTGGATTAAATTGGTGTCTGATTCTTCTCTTGGTATTACTGAGTTTAAGTTTCTGAACCGCCTCGGTGAGGAAATTCAACTGGTTTAGATAATCCTGAAATCCTGAAAATTTTTTAACGAAGAAGACTGTGTAATTTTAACTTCCCTCACCTCTGCTCCCAGTGGCCCTTTGTGACACCACTTCAAAAAATTCTCCATCTGGGCTTTGGTGCCTTCCACTTCAATGGATACCGAACCATCGGGTTCGTTTTTTACTATTCCATGTAAATCGAGCTTTTGGGCTACCTCTAGGGTCGACGCCCTGAAATAAACACCCTGTACCTTGCCCTTTATATTGATTGTATATCGAGTAATCATGTTCTGTTCGCCGCTAATTCTTCCATAATTTTAATCCCGCTCGACGTTCCGATCCTGTCAGCACCCGCCCCAATCAAAAGAGAAGCCTGCTCCAGGGTTTTGATACCGCCCGATGCTTTGATACCGATATGGTCAGACAATTTTTCCCTTAATAACCTGACATCCTCTATCCTGGCACCACCGGTGGCAAACCCGGTAGAGGTTTTAACATAATCTACACCGGCATCCTGGCATAATTTTGCCGCATTGATCATTTCATGCTTATCTAAATAGGCAGTTTCGATAATTACCTTCAGTAGCTTTTCGTTGTCATGGGCTAACCGTGCACATTTGGCTATTTCAATTTTTACCCAGGGCATTTTGCTTTTAAAAGCTGAGATATTCATCACCATATCCAATTCGTCAGCACCATTCGCAATAGCTGTTTCCATCTCATGCACTTTCGATTCGGTCATCTGATATCCCAGAGGAAACCCTATTACTGTCACCAACCGTATGTTTTCCATTCCTATTTCCCTTTTGGCTTTTTTTACCCAAAACGGAGGCACACAGATACCTGCAAAATTGTACTTCCCCGCCTGCTCGACCAGTTGGTCGATTTCCTTGTCCGTTAATGTAGGGCGCAGATTGGTTTGTTCTATAAAACGCTGGATATCTTCCATAATATGAAGCAGCAATAAAATTAACAAAAAAGCCGAATTATTCAATAAGCCGTTAGTGAGACTGTCCAATAAGTATTATGTTTCGACTGGCCAGCAAATTTTATTGGCTTCAACGACCGGCATACCCCCCTGGCCTATCCGAGGGGGGAGTCAAGTAACACTGAGCCAAATAAAATTCGCCGTTTCTTGACCAGATCAAACTTATTGGACAGCCCTTGGCGGGAACAATAACTTTTCTATGTTTCGCTGAATAAACGCCGTGAGTAGCTTTTGGCCATGTTCAATGCATGATCACCCTAATGGATGATGCCGCATTCTTTACAAAATTTTTTCTTGCCCGGAGGTCTTTTTTTAGGTTTTCGCTTATGGCCAAAATAGGAGGGATCAGAATACTGGGGCTTTTTGGATAATCTTGCATACTTTTCATTTCTTTTTTGCACTTCTTTTACCCTCTGATGGTATTCTTCTACCTTTCGGTCAAGTTGTTGCATCAGGTTATTTTTGCTGCTTCCCTTTTTAAGACTTCGCCGTGAACTTTTGTAAGATGACTGGCTACTCCCCGGATTTTTGGAGGAGGGAAAGTTCTCATATCGGGTGGATGCCGGCGCCTCCCCGTTGCTTTTAAGCTTTTTTTGCTTTGACTTCGACTGGGCGGAAACGGTACAAGGCAGTGACATCGCCAACAAACCGGTCAATAATATCAGACAGCTTTTCTTTAACATAACACATACACCTTTTATCTATAAACCATCTAATCCGGAATAAATTGCCCTGAGAAGAGATTAGATTATTCTTAGATCAAGAAAAGCTGCCCATCACATAACACACTAATAGCTTAACTTTGGCGCTAACATACTTTGCTGCCTGCGAAAAATCCAAGGTTCTACGGGATTTTCATTCGCCCAGAGACCTGCTTTCTTCGCGCGAGCGGATTTTTCAATGGCTTCCAGTGTCGCCTCGCCTTTGTTTTTACAATAATACCATGCCAGCCCTGCTTCCAATAAGGATTTGCTGAGGTCTGTCTTGTTGATGGTAATGTTAGCAATGTCATTACCAAACCTGTCTTTGCCGAACAATTCAACACCTACTGTCGACCCCAGGCAGTACTTTGTCGTATAGCTCCTGGCCGCCTTACCCATTTCCTGGTTTAACTCAGGGCAGTCGATACTTTTCACTACAACACTTATGGTATCCTGGTAATTATCGATGATTTGCAGGGTATTTCCATCTGAAACCCCTACAACTTTTCCGGAAAACTGATCCTGAGCAAATGATTGAAAGATGATCAGGATTAAAAAAAAGAATATAATTAACCTGTGCATAGATGAATTGGTTATTGGTTATTTTCAAAGTTAAAGGGGAATCAACGAAGGGAATAATAGATTTAGCCGAATACCTATTTAGTGTAATATTTATAATTTAATCAGGGATATATTTTTGGTATCAAATCAAAAAAATACAATTTTATAATTGTCCCAAATTGATAATCATTCCAAAAAAGATACATTTTTTCATTTGGAGGCTAGAAATAATAATATTTTGAATGCTTCTTGATTTTTTCAGGTTCCCCAGTTATTCCTTGCACAGTGCAATATTTGTGAATGCCCTTTGTTTAATGCAATTAATTACCGGTTCAAAATGTGTGAGGTATTATCAAAAATTTCATTTTCAGCATTCAAACGCTACCATATGCCGCCAAACCCCCGGTTACCAGGCATACTTTCCATAATACAGGCCGTTCCTGATTCATCGTTTTTGGCTACCGGTGTTTTGTCCCTTTAGGATATTTTTTATAGTTATTTCAGTATTTACAGGGGAAATGGCTCATGTGGATGGCGTTGTTTTAATATTTGCGATATGCCATTCCCCCGCCATTCCTCCCTCATCCTGGCTAACTAAAACCCCCCACGCCTTTTGATTATTCTCTAATTAATATAAATTTGCGGAATTTGTATTGTTCCGTTCAACTTCTAAAATGAGATTCATCATCTAACTATGCCAAAAGACAACAGTATTAAGTCGATATTACTTATCGGAAGCGGACCTATCATCATAGGACAGGCATGTGAGTTTGACTATTCAGGTTCACAAGCAGCAAGATCATTGCGCGAAGAGGGTATTGAGGTCACACTGATCAACAGCAACCCCGCGACAATTATGACCGATCCGGTTACTGCCGATAATGTGTATTTGTTGCCTTTAGAGAAAAAATCCATCATCAAAATTCTCAAAGAGCATAAAATTGACGCCGTACTTCCTACCATGGGTGGACAAACCGCGCTGAATCTTGCCATTGATTGCGAAAAGGCGGGTATTTGGGAAAAGTTCGATGTAAAAATAATCGGTGTGGATATCGATGCCATTGAAACCACCGAAGACAGGGAGCAATTCAGGCTGAAAATGCATGAATTGGGCATCAGTGTGTGTAAAGGGGCTACCGCTACTTCCTTTCTCCTGGGCAAGGAAATTGCGCAGGAAATTGGCTTTCCGCTGGTAATAAGGCCTTCTTTTACTTTGGGAGGAACAGGTGGAGGTTTTGTAGAAAAAGCCGAGGGTTTCGAAAAGGCACTGAATCGTGGTCTGCATGCATCGCCCATTCATGAGGTGCTGGTTGAGCAAAGTATTTTGGGATGGAAAGAGTATGAGCTTGAGTTGCTGAGAGATAACAACGGCAATGTCATTATCATTTGCTCTATTGAAAACTTTGATCCCATGGGCGTTCATACCGGCGACTCGATCACAGTAGCCCCTGCTATGACCCTGCCCGACACTGTGTACCAGGAAATGCGTAATCTGGCTATAAAGATGATGAACGGTATCGGCCAGTTTGCAGGAGGTTGTAATGTGCAGTTTGCAGTAAATCCGGAGAATGACGAAATTATTGCTATTGAAATCAATCCAAGGGTTTCAAGATCTTCGGCGTTGGCTTCGAAAGCTACGGGTTATCCCATTGCCAAGGTGGCTGCAAAACTGGCTATTGGCTACAATCTTGATGAATTAAATAATCAAATTACCAAAACTACCTCCGCATATTTTGAACCTGCCCTTGACTATGTTATTGTAAAAATACCCAGGTGGAATTTTGATAAATTCAAAGGGTCTGACCGGCATCTTGGCCTTCAGATGAAATCTGTCGGTGAAGTTATGGGCATTGGCCGGAACTTCCAGGAAGCCCTGCAAAAAGCCTGTCAATCACTTGAGATTAAAAGAAATGGCCTGGGTGCAGACGGCAGGGAACTTAGAGACCAGGAAAAAATCCTGGAAAGCCTCAAACATCCCAGTTGGAATCGTCTGTTCCATATTTACGATGCATTTAAGCTGGGCATTGCATTCAGTACCATCCGGAATCTCAGCAAAATTGACAAATGGTTTCTTAATCAGATTGAAGAATTGGTTGTTCTCGAATCAGAAATTCAAAAATACAACCTGGAAACCATTCCTCCGGATCTGTTGCGTACTGCCAAAGAAAAAGGCTATGCCGACCGTCAGATTGCCCACCTGCTGGGAGCGCTTGAAAGCGAGGTGCACCAGAAGAGAAATGACCTGGGAGTCAAACGTGTTTATAAGCTGGTAGACACCTGTGCGGCTGAATTCGAGGCCAAAACACCGTATTATTACTCTTCATTCGAAGAAGAAAATGAATCGATCACCACTGACAGGAAAAAAATCGTTGTATTGGGTTCGGGCCCCAACCGGATCGGGCAGGGGATCGAGTTCGATTATTGCTGTGTACATGGGGTGCTGGCAGCCAAAGAATGCGGTTATGAAACCATTATGATCAATTGTAATCCCGAAACGGTCTCCACTGACTTTGATGTGGCCGATAAACTATACTTTGAACCGGTATTCTGGGAGCATATATATGATATCATTCAGCATGAAAAACCCGAGGGGGTTATTGTACAACTGGGCGGGCAAACGGCACTTAAACTGGCGGAGAAACTAAGCCGTCACGGTATCAAGATTATCGGAACGAGTTTCGAAGCCTTGGATCTGGCAGAAGATCGTGGCAGTTTTTCTGACCTGCTTAAGGAAAATGATATCCCTTACCCTGATTACGGCGTGATTGAAGATGCCGATACCGCTATCCAACTTTCCAGGAAGCTGGGTTTTCCGTTACTGGTACGTCCTTCTTATGTACTGGGCGGGCAGAGCATGAAAATTGTCATCAATGAAAAAGAGCTGGAGTCACATGTGGTAAATTTGCTTAAAGATATACCTGGCAACAAGGTACTGCTGGATCATTTTCTGGAAGGGGCCTATGAAGCCGAAGCAGATGCCATTTGCGATGGAAAGGATATTTTTATCATTGGTATCATGCAACACATTGAGCCTGCCGGCATTCACTCCGGTGACTCTTATGCTGTATTGCCTCCTTACAACCTCGGCGATTTTGTGCTGCAGCAAATCGAACATTATACCAAAAAAATTGCACTGGCACTAAAAACGGTGGGACTTATCAATATTCAGTTTGCCGTTAAAGACGATCGCGTATATATTATTGAGGCTAATCCCCGTGCTTCCAGAACGGTACCCTTTATTTGTAAAGCCTATAAGGAGCCCTATGTTAATTACGCAACCAAGGTTATGCTGGGTGAAAAGAAAGTAGCTGACTTTGATTTCAAACCAACCAAAAATGGCTATGCCATCAAGGTGCCGGTTTTCTCTTTCAATAAATTCCCCAACGTGAATAAGGAATTGGGACCGGAAATGAAATCCACTGGTGAAGCCATTTATTTTATCGATGATTTAATGGATGATTATTTCTTAAATGTGTACAGCGAACGTAACTTATATCTGAGTAAATAGTAAAAGAGATTAAGAGAAAATCCTTCTATCCTTGTCCGTCGATGAGGTGGAAGCAAATGTGGTCTTCAACTAATGCATCGATTTTAAGCATTTTAAGCGATGCATCGGTCGGAAGGAGATGCAGAACGTATCAGCAACCTCACCTGGCGCCAGCGTCTTGTGGGTGTTGCATAACTTAGGAATATACTTGTATATTTGTTTTATAGGCGAAAACCTCTGTGTCTCTTGGTGCCTTCGTGGTGAAAAATAGTTAACCACAAAGACACCGAGGCGCCAAAATTTTGGTCGAAAACGTTGTGCAACAGCCACGTCTCGCTTGTGCTTCTTCACGTCAAAGAAAGCAAAAGCAAAGCTTGCGCTATAAAGGGGGACGGGAGATGTGCCGGGGATTTGGACAACATAAAATGAAATATATAAAGAGCATTAAACTTGCAGTGCACAGATGATTAGAGGAATATTAATATTTGCCATTATCGGTTATCTACTTTTTAGATTTGGAAGGTTTTTATTCAGATTTTTGCATTTAATGTCCGGAGAACAGGGTAGTCAGCCGGCTGGCCATACTTTTGACGGAAAAAAAAGACCTGTCGACGGTAATGTTAACGTAGATAAAGTACCCAATAAACCACATGCCCGAAAAAAATATAAAGGAGGAGAATACATTGACTATGAGGAACTTTAATCCGCTTACCAACTAATCTCTTACATTCCGTTTAAACAAATTTATCCATTTGCATCATTGGCCTGGTATCAGGTTAACTTACTTTCCTAATTATCCTTATATTTGTCCGACTTACACTATTGATAGGGACAAAAAACAAGAATGTAACATATGGCATGGTTTAAGAGAAAGGAAAAAGGCGTAAAGACTCCTACCGAAGCCAAAAAGGAATCCCCCGACGGACTTTGGTATAAATCGCCTAAAACCGGAAAAATTTTCCATACCCGTGAATTAAAAAACAACTCCTATGTATGTATTGACGACGGATACCATGTAAGAATAGGATCCCGGGAATATTTTGAAATACTATTTGACAATGATGAGTTTGAAGAATTGGATGCGGAGCTCGAATCATCGGATCCGCTTAAGTTTTCAGACACCAAGCCCTATGTAAAAAGGGTGGAAGCCGGTCAGCTAAAAACCGGCCTTAAAGATGCCGTAAGGACTGCCAAAGGAAAAATGAACGGGATTTCTATCGTGGTCGCCTGCATGGATTTTTCTTTTATCGGAGGGTCGATGGGCTCAGTGGTGGGAGAAAAAATTGCCAGGGCCATTGATCTTTCCATGAAAGAGGAGATCCCCCTGCTGATTATTTCCAAATCCGGAGGGGCCAGAATGATGGAGGCAGGTTATTCGTTAATGCAATTGGCCAAAACTTCGGCTAAATTGGCTCTATTATCAGCGTCTAAAATCCCCTTTATATCGTTAATGACCGATCCTACCACCGGTGGAGTGACCGCTTCATACGCCATGTTGGGTGATTTTAATATCGCCGAACCTGGCGCCTTAATAGGGTTTGCCGGGCCCAGGGTAATCCGCGAAACGATTGGCAAAGATTTGCCTAAAGGCTTTCAAAGTGCTGAATTTCTATTGGAGCACGGTTTCCTTGATTTTATTGTCGATCGCCGTGATTTGAAAAAAAGACTTACAACATTATTAAAAATGCTGAAAAGCAAATAAAACCTGCTGTTAAATGCGCCTTATTTCCCATCCGGTATTGTGTAATTACTATGTTACCTACCGGTGCAATGCGAAATGCGGATTTTGTGATATTTGGGAAAGGCCATCTCCTTATGTAAGTCCGGAAGATTTAACCGCTAATTTAAAAGATCTTAGAAAGCTGGGGGTGAAAGTCATCGATTTTACCGGCGGTGAACCGCTGTTGCACCGGGAAATTCACACTTTTTTGGCTTTGGCTAAAAGCATGGGTTTTATCACTACCCTGACCACCAACGGACTTTTATATCCTAAGAAGGCCGTCAAACTCCATGGATTGATTGACATGCTTCACTTCTCTCTTGACGCTGCAGACAAAGAGGCCCACGATCAATCTCGCGGTGTGGCTTGTTTTGATTTTGTGATGGAATCCATTGATATCGCATCGACCCTGGGTGAAAGACCGGATATTTTGTTCACTGTTTTTGAAGACAATGTGGATGAGATCGATGCCATATATGAAAACATTTGTCTGCCCAATAATCTGGTGCTTATTCTCAATCCGGTATTTGACTACAATGATGTAAGGACCGGAAAAAAGCTTTCAGCCTCCACCCTGAATACTTTGAAGCATTGGGGAAAAAGGAAATGGGTGTATTTAAACGAAGCGTTTATCACACTCAGACAAGGTGGTGGCAACCATGTCGAGGATCCGGTTTGTAAAGCAGCAAGCAGCACCATAGTGATCTCCCCCGAAAATGAATTGGTATTGCCTTGTTATCATTTGGGGAAAAAATCATTTCCGATCAAAGGAGATTTATATAACCTGTACCATTCTTCCGATGTTAAAACACTGGTGGCCCTCGAAGGTCGCCTGCCTGAATGCGAAGGTTGTACCATCAACTGTTATATGCAGCCGTCTTTTGCGGTAGAAATGAATAAATTCTGGTGGAAAGCCTTGCCCAGTACCATAAAGTATAACTATTTGAAAGGCACCTGGAAGTCACTGTTTTAAAATCAAAGCCTTTCTTCTTCCTTGTCCGCATTTCCGGGCTTCCTGGTGTGTATGGCTAATGCGGATGCCCCCCTTGCCCGGCGTTTCAAATACCGGGGAACACTTTATGTGATTTATTATTGTACAGCCCCGTTTGAGGGAATGGCATTTCACTAAAGTCATACTATGGCTCAAAGCCATAGTATGACTAGTTCGTCCTTCATTGACTTAGCTTCGTTTATAAAACTGTTGACTCAACCCAAAACAAACAGCCTAAAACAAACATAGCGATCACTGTATTTGTTATAAAAGCAACAAATGTATTCCAAAGTTTCAATGCCTTTGTCGAACGTAATAAAAATTACGTTTTGGGTCACTGAAATAGGTAATTAATAAATATATTTGTGACCAAATATTCAGATACAAATTTTAACTACAAGTAGTAAAATATGGGTTCAATTGTAATAACTTCGATTATAGCTTTTACAGTAGTTATGTTACTCCTGGTGGTGATCCTGCTGTTTGCACAATCGAAATTGGTTCAGTCCGGTGATGTGAAGATTATTGTTAACGGTGATGCCGAGAATCCGATGATAGCGGCTGCTGGAAGTACCTTATTGTCAACTTTATCGGCGCAGAAGTTGTTTCTGCCTTCTGCATGTGGAGGTGGAGGTACATGCGCCATGTGTAAGTGCGTTATCGAGGAAGGCGGAGGCGAAGTGCTGCCGACCGAGGTAGGCCACCTGAGCAGGGCCGAGCAGAAAGAAAATGTGCGTTTGTCTTGCCAGGTAAAGGTGAAGAGTGACATGAAAATCAGAATACCGGAAGAGATTTTCGGTATTAAAAAATGGGAATGCGAAGTTGTTTCGAATTACAATGTGGCATCCTTCATCAAGGAATTTGTGGTGAAACTGCCTGAAGGTGAAAATCTGGATTTTCAGGCAGGTGGTTATATTCAAATCGATGTTCCGAAGACTAAAGTAGATTTCAAAGATATGGATATTACATCGCACCCTGATCTGGGCAGGGATCCGATGGATTTTAAATCTGAGTGGGATAAATTTGGATTATGGGATCTGAAGATGAAAAATGATGAACCCATCTTCCGCGCCTATTCCATGGCCAATCACCCTGCTGAAGGTAATATCATCATGTTGAACATCCGTATTGCCACCCCACCTTGGGACAGGGCCAACAACAAGTGGATGGATGTGAACCCAGGTATTTGCTCTTCGTACATTTTTGGCTGCAAACCAGGTGATAAAGTAACCATTTCAGGACCTTATGGTGAATTTTTCATTAAGGACACAGATGCTGAAATGCTGTATATAGGGGGTGGTGCAGGAATGGCTCCCATGAGATCACATCTTTTTCATTTGTTCCATACCCTAAGAACCGGCCGGAAAGTGACTTATTGGTACGGCGGCCGGTCGAGGAGAGAGCTGTTTTATCTGGATCATTTTCAAAAGATAGAGGAAGAGTTTTCAAATTTCAAGTTTTTTGTGGTGTTGTCAGAGCCTTTGCCAGAGGATAATTGGGTAGAGAAAAAGGATGTCGATGACCCGGAAGGTGATGGTTTCCTCGGTTTTGTGCACCAGGCGGTGATCGATCAATATCTCCGTAAACATGAGGCCCCCGAAGACATTGAATTTTACTTTTGCGGCCCACCATTAATGAATCAGGCCGTATTGAAGATGTGCGATAGCTGGGGTGTTCCTGAGGAAAACGTGGCTTTTGACGATTTCGGAGGGTAGTAATAAAACTATTTTTAAAGATATGGAAAGGAGTAGGTTCGCTTACTCCTTTTTTGTTAAAGCATGGTATTTCCTTAATTTTCCGGAGAAAAAATTAAGTACCCTTCCGTGGCTGTCGCAAAACGCAAGAATGCACCTGTATGCTCTATCTCATCGGATAAAACCTTTGTGCCTCTTCGTGCCCTTGTGCCTTCGTGGTGAAAAATGGTTAACCACAAAGGCACAAAGTTTGGCCCGATTCAGGGGTATCGTGAAGAATAAAATTTTGGCTCCTGGAATTCTATTCATAAATTGCGGTAATGGAATTAAAGATATTCTTTTCACCGCTCGATGATGAACTATTCAGCGATATTTCAGGCCACAATACCTTTTATCATAGCATTCGTGTAAACCACGAATCAATGCCAGCGTTTAACGGCGCAGATATAGCCATTTTAGGATTACCTGGTGATCAGGATAAGGAAAAATCCAATAATATCGATTGGGAGGCAGCCAATGAAATCAGAAAAAAGCTATACCACCTGAAAAAAGGTAGCGGCACCTACCGAATCATCGATTTAGGTAACCTTAATCCGGGCATATCCCTCGATGAAACTTATCTTCGGATAAAGGAGGTTTGCGAGATGCTGATTGAAAACAATGTGCTGCCCATACTCATTGGAGGCAGTCATGATATGGATATCGGGCAGTTCAGAGCATACGAAGAAATGAAAAAGCTGGTCAGCTTTTTAAACGTCGATGCCCTTCTGGACATGGAAGACAGAGCAGGCATTCCGGATAACACCAATCATATCCATAACATCCTGCTCCATGAACCTAATTTTCTCTTTAACTACAGTCACCTCGGCTATCAAAGCTATCTGATTGATCCCGCCCACATTTCCCTGCTGGAAAAACTTTATTTCGAAGCCTACCGGCTGGGGCACCTGAGGGAGCATATCAAGGAAATGGAGCCGATTATCAGAGATGCGGATATGATGAGTTTTGACATTGGCGCGATCAAATCCATCGACGCTCCCGGGGTCAACAACCCCAGACCTTTTGGACTCACCGGTGAGGAGGCCTGCCAGATTTGCTGGTATGCGGGATTAAATGAAAAGCTGAGCTCGGTAGGGTTTTATGAATACAAACCCCGGCTCGATGACCTTGATAGAAAAACCGCTTCAGTCATCGCTACCATGATATGGTATTTTGTGGAGGGCTTTTACAATCGTAAAAGCGAGCTTAATTTTAAGACCAATGATTACCTCAAATATGTCGTCTCGATGCCAGCCGACCCCGAGGCCATTGTATTTTACAAAAGTAAATTAAGCGAAAAATGGTGGTTAGAGGTGCCTTATCCCGACCAAAATAAATACGAGAGAAACTGCATAGTACCCTGCAACTACAAAGATTACGAATTGGCCACCCAGGGCCAGGTGCCTGACCGGTGGCTCAATACCTTTACAAAACTGTATTAATTGCCCATGACAAAAACAAGAATCTGTGTTTGGTCCGGCCCCCGCAACATCTCCACTGCCCTGATGTACTCTTTTGCCAACCGTACCGACACCAGGGTAATCGACGAGCCATTCTATGCACACTACCTGAATAGTACTGGCGTAACCCATCCCGGCCGGGAAGAGGTTTTGGCCTCGCAGGAAATCGATGCCGGTAAGGTGATCGACCAGGTGGTACTCAAAGATTATGATGAAACCATACTTTTCATCAAAAACATGGCCCATCATTTAACAGAAATGCGCACTGATTTTCTGGATAAGCTGATCAATGTGTTTTTAATAAGAGACCCCGAAGAAGTGATTACATCACTAATTAAAAACCTGCCTGAACCTGTCATGAGAGACACTGGTTTTAAAATGGAATATGAAATTTTTGAAAGTCTGCAGGCGAAAGGCTTGAAACCTCTTGTGATCGATGCCCATGAGCTATTGAAAGATCCTGAAAAAATATTAAAGGCATTTTGTCAAAAGGTGGGTATTTCATTTGAACTGCAGATGTTGTCCTGGAAAAAGGGCCCCAGGCCTGAGGATGGCGTTTGGGCCAAATACTGGTATGAAAATGTGCATAACTCCACCGGCTTTGCCCCTTACTGCCCTAAAAACCGGCTGGTGCCACCGGCCCTGAACGGATTGCTGGAATCATGCCAGCATTATTACGACCTATTATACCGAGAAGCAATAAAAGCGTAGTACCTGATCGATAACACTTTTTAATGAGAACAATGAAAGCAGCCAAATCAGTCAAATTGCCTAATCCGAAAAATGAAGACATCCTAATCTATATTGACGGCCAGCTATACCCCAGGGAAGAGGCCAAAATCTCCGTTTTTGATAGCCTGGTGCAGGGCGGTGATGGTGTTTGGGAAGGTCTG
Source organism: Agaribacillus sp. DX54 (assembly GCF_056858335.1). NCBI lineage: Bacteria > Pseudomonadati > Bacteroidota > Cytophagia > Cytophagales > Splendidivirgaceae > Agaribacillus > Agaribacillus sp. DX54. The sequence goes on along the minus strand of NZ_JBXEQE010000034.1, from coordinate 6,404 downwards.
AGAGTATACAACGGGAAGCTATTTATGCTGCACGAGCATTTGGACCGGCTTTTTGACTCAGCTAAAGCGATGGCTTTCGAAGGCATACCCTCCAGGGAAACCATTGTGGAGGCGATCAAAAAAACCCTGGAAGCCAACCAAATGACCGATGGTGTCCACATAAGGCTGACCTTATCCAGAGGTAAAAAGGTAACCTCTGGCATGAGCCCCCACTGGAACCAATACGGCTGCACCCTGATCATCATCGCCGAATGGAAGCCTCCTGTGTTTGAAGGCGAAGGCATAAAACTCATCTCCTCCACCATCAGAAGAAACTCCCCTGCCTGCCTCGATTCCAAAATTCATCATAACAATTTAATAAACAACATTTTAGCCAAAATCGAAGCCAACCTGGCAGGCGTAGATGACGCCGTGATGCTGGATTTACAAGGCTTCGTGGCAGAAACCAATGCTACGAACATATTTTTTGTAAAAAAAGGAGTAGTTCGAACCCCCTTTCCGACCGCTTGTCTGCCAGGCATTACAAGAGGCTTGGTACTTAAAATCTGCCTTGAAAACAACATTCCCTGCGAGGAAGCCAACATCAGCATCGCCGAGATGTATGCGGCAGATGAAGTTTTTATCACCGGCACCATGGGCGAGATTGTGCCGGTGGTGGAGATTGATGGGAGGGGGTTTGGGTATGGGGAGGTGACGAAAGGGATTCAACACCTGCATCAACAAAAAGTGGTAGATTGTCTTAAAACGCTGTAATCCGAAAATAAATCCACCAAATTTTTGGTAAATAAGAATATATATAATTCTTAACAAGAATACATAGTTAAAAAATCCGCAGCTATTGATCAAAACTGGCTTATAGAACGGCAAAATTCCGTATCAGACAGGCATTTGATAATAGATAGTTGGTTGGCGGGATACTTTTTATTAGGGGGGTAATTTTTCCTCCAGTGAATTTCTACCTTTCTTAAAGGTCGTAAATCACCATCAATTATTTTAATAATTGATTTAATGTTACTGTCAAAGGGGTGAATTATGTAATTTTTACACATTACATGAATCATTAAACCTATTCAAATAATCTTATGACAGAAGAAACGCTTAATCAGAAACTATTAACAAAATTGCCTGGTTTTATTGAAGAAAGCGAAATTGAATCAGATGGAGATGTGCCTATTGATACCAGAATGTTGGGATCATCTTAAATTTTTGATTCAATAGAGTTGGTGACTTTTATTGTTGAGGTTGAACAGCTTCTGGATGAGGAGTTTGAGTTTCAAACTCAGTTAACATCGGAAAAAACAATGTCAAGAAGAAACAGTCCATTTATATCCGTAAAGACATTGTCAAATTATATTTTGGAACTCTACAATGAATAAAACTATTCTAATAACTGGAAATAGAAAAGGAATAGGTTTTTTTATATCATGTCATCTGCAAAATGCCGATTGGTTTTGGCAGATTCTCACTTTCTCATGCAATTGTGGAAAAAATAATTGTTTAGGCCCAGTTTCTTGGCATCTTTTTGTAAGCCTACTGTAAAGTACCTGTTTGAAAATTTGAGGCATTGGTCTAATATAGCGTGCAAAAATCGTTATGCGCAAACCATCACAGATGTACCCCATTGTTGAGAAGTGGCTTTCAAGCCCTAAGGGTAAGCAGTTATTTTGTAAACAAGAAGGTCTACCGATCAGTGTCCTGAATTACTGGATATCTCATTACAACCGGCACAAGCGAGAAAAAGGGGCCAAACAAGGGTTTGTACCATTACAATTGTCCGGTAACACCACTGTCCCCACCTATATGGAGTTGGACTTTCCAAGCGGGGTTAAGTTGAAAATCCACCAACAGCTAAGCCTGGAAGAACTCACTATGATTTTGTCCAAATGCTAAGCCTGACAATCCATTGCCGATATTTTCTCTACCTGCCGGTAGCCGATATGCGCAAAGGATTGTGTGCCATGAACATTGTTTCAAAATTGAGACAATGGCGCTATATAAAAGATGAGGGTAGGCCCCTCGGAGTCGACTGGCAGAAGTTGATTCCAAACCGGTTTATGCGGCATAAGTTAAGAGCTATTGTCGTGAGCAATACATTAAAAGTCTGTAATAAAACAGGCAGGTGACTATACAAGAGACGAATGAAAATGAATCACTTATGAGGTGTCGAAATCGCAAAGAAGATGTCAAAACCAGGTTTCAAGCTTTAATCTGACGATCTGCTTACCGCTTAGATGGCATCCGGCATAAAGGTGGCGTGACTTGTATGGAGGCTTTTATATGGAACATGGGAAGCTGTCGTCTGAATGCCAAAGGAAAACTCAAGTGGCGAACCCACAAGAGTGAAAGTACCGATGTCAGTCACAGTGGCGGACCAGCTGGTAGTAGTGTTGAAGCAGCTGTAATGGCTGTCGAGCGAAGCGGCTGGCTTATTTAGCAGACCGGCATTAAACAACTAAACTTAATTAGGGGTAGTGACCACATAGCTCCGATTTCGGCCATCTTGAAAAGAGATGATATAACGTCCAACTATCATCCGTAAGCTAGACTTTTTAAATTTCCATAAAAGTATCGGATAGCACTAGCCTTTGCAAACACCTAGTAAGCTTATGGATGATAGTGTTAGGTGTATTTTTATCTTACTATTGATATTTCATAAGTTTTTGTCTGTCCAGCAGAAATTTGGAAAAACCCGATATTATCTAGGCCATCATACCATGTATAGTTTCCAGAATTCAAACCAGAAACGAATACTTCACCATTACTGCTAGATGGCAAGTCCTCTAATATTGGCTTTGTAGCTGCAATGTCTCGAAGAATAAATACACCTTCTGGGTATACATCAATTTCCATATTTTCAAGATTATTACCAGAAAAAACTAATCTGGCGTTACCTGTTAGCTCTTCATCATCACATGAGCAAAACGTAGAAAAGCAAATAAAAAATAGAACTTTAGTCACTCTCTTCATATTCTATTAATTTGAGATTATAACTCTTTGAATACTTATATATTTCCCTGAGGTTATCCTTAATACATATACTCCTTCTTTCATAGAGCTAACATTAAACGGGATACTGCCATGGATTTCTGTTTGGGAATGAAACTCTTTTTCATCCCTGGCCACTAGATTTCCATTTAAATCATATAATTCTATGGATACTTTTTTAATTTCCGTTAGACGAATGGGAATGTTCATTACGCCACTATTTGGGTTGGGATAAACTGAAAGTATTTGATCTTGAATATATAGTTCGTCATTGGTAAAATCTTGATTTTTAAATTCAACCCTTAGAGATTCAAAATCATCAGTAGTGTTCGCATTAATATAAAAGTCACTATTAGTAGGTAGAATAGATTCAACAATATGAAAATTTGAATTGCTAGACCTTCCATTCTCGAGGCTACTAAAATCCGTAGTACTTGCTATAAAATTAGAACCTAATTGCGCATGAAAATCTTCTGTAAGTACAATTTCTGCACCTGCAACCAAATAAGCGTTATTTAAGCTACCACCAACTTTAAAGTTATTCCCAGCCGTTATTTTGTTATTTGCAATAGCTGCCCCGTAATATGGATGTGGTTCATAATCACTTTGATCTGTAAGAACTAAGTTGTTAGCTATGGGAGGAAATAAACCTATTATGCTACCCTGTTGGTAGTTTTTATCTACTGAATACGTTTTGTAAACTAGAATCTCATTGGAGTTGTTTTTACTTGTCTTAGTTTCGAATTTTAGTTCTAAAACGAGATAGTCAAAGCGAGTATCCCAAGGACTGAAAGTACCAGGAGGCCGAACTCTTGGGCCAGTTTGAGTTCTAGTAAAGACGTGACTCTCAAAAAGTATGGGGTCTTCGTATTGTGTCGGCTCATTATCTATAGAAGCAAATGCAGATTTCATAGACACAAATTCTAAGTCAGAGTTTTCGTTAAAAACGTATCTTAATGGCTCGCCTAAAACATAGTATTCCTCCTTTTTGGCCCTAGATCTTTTATAAGTCCAAATTGCTTCACCTGTAATGATTGGTTTATCTATTAGGTTAAAAACCCCTAACGAGATAGGATTAACCGGGATATAATATTGTGAGGTAGGAGAAGCGCTTGAATTAAGGATGAAATCATCACTAATCAAAAGGTCGGGTACGTCTGTTATGCTTCCTTCCAATTTCAAAGATCCCTCGAATTTCATTGGTGTGGGAGTACCCTCTCCACTAAAAAAGAATGAGTTGATGAATCCTGCTACACCTCCAATGACGGGTAATGCATTTACTAGATCATCACCCGCTATTGTAGATACTGCGTTAAACCACCACTTAGCATTTTCAAGTTCTGTATCGCTAAGTGACCCATTTTTATCTTCGTCCAATTTCTTTGTTTCACTGCTTACAAAATCAGATAGCCCTTTCTTTGCTTTGTTAGCATTTTTATAAAATTTTTGACCTTTCTCAAACGATTTGACTAAATTCTCGCCTAACCCTTTAGATCCCTCAAGATTTGCATCATCAAAAACTTCTTCAAGAGTAAATTCCGTTGACTCTAGATTTAATTCAGCTATATCTACACCTTTAATTTCAATGCGCAATTGCGAATTCAGATCCATTGTTGGATCATAGCCAAAAAGCTGAAAATCAACATATCCCCAGCTATCAAAAACAGCTACCTCTCCCATAAAGTTTAAGGTATTATTGGCATCAAAGTCGTTCAAGGATGCATGTTCATCATCTGAAAAGGTCATTAGAGCACCTGAAAACTCAGGATCATGAAAAGAGAGTTCTCCTCGAATAAAGTTGTATGAAACTTCTCGCGCATTGTAAAACATGTACCTTAAAATTCCCCTGTACTTGTTATAGAGTATGAAAAAAGGAAATGCTTTCGCATCATCAGGCGTTCCAAAATCTCGATAAGCTAAGACCCAACCATCTTCTGGCCACATATCCTTTTTAGAAGCTGCAGCTTGCAGAGGATGGCCTGATGTAAAAAATGGAGTTTGAACAATACCTTCTACTTTCTTTATATCTTGATCTTCATTTCTAAACCACATATCAAGACCACCTTCGTGTTCTTGATACCATACCCAACTAGGATCACTATTTGGATCATTAGCCCCAATCATTCTAGCATTATCTTGGGCTTGAGTTTTTAAACAAAAAGTTAATAATAATGCAGGGATAAGTATTTGTTTCATTTTACTTTGATTCTTATTCGGCTATAAAATACTTTTTACACATAACGTCCAACTAAAATGAGTATGCGTCTCAGCTGCAAGAAGCACCAAAAATTACTGCCTGCATTATCATATCAGATGGCTCAGTTCGCATATTCATTTTAGTGTTTGTGTGTGCCCAGCATGGGCATCAGGTATCTAAGATACCAAATTATTCCAGCGGGTGAAAATCCCTTATGTGCGGGAGTCGTGTCCCGAAGCATAAGCAAGTCGCAAGCTCGATTGCTGTGAGGCATAGAGTGAAGGAAGCGAGACTGCAAACCCTGGTTCCAACGAACAGGAACTGGATACAGAGGCCTGACAGGTCGGACAAGGTAGCACATCATACTGACGTTCCAAGGGTGGGTAACCATCAAGTATCTGTCAGGTAGATCCAGTGGATATTGGGGGAAGGAATATGCCCTTACCTGGGGAGGTCTCAACTTGTACGTGATACAGGATGAGAAGTCAGCAGAAGTCATAGTAGCTACTGGCTAACGAGCTCTGAAAAACAGAGAGGTCTCACCAAGTAGCGAAGGACTGAACATTGAATTGCGTCCAAATTCGGTTAGGAATGCCGCCACAGGCGGGATAGCCTATCCTTAAGCGGACAAGGAGAAGAAGAAAATGATAGAAAAAGTACTACATCCGAAAAACCTCTATAAAGCCTGCCACCAAGTGGTATGCAATAAAGGGGCAGCAGGTATAGATGGAATGCAGGTAGGTGAGTTGAAGTCTTTCATAGACAACAACCGCATAACAGCGGTCATCTCTATCCTGAACAGGAAGTATGTGCCCCAAGCTATCAAGGGAATAGAAATTCCCAAGAGTAATGGGAAGACCAGGCTACTGGGGGTTCCCACCGTAGTAGACAGATGGCTTCAACAGGCGTTAAGCCAACAGTTAGCAACAAAATTCGAGTTAGATTTCGAGGAGCAAAGCTATGGTTTCCGCTCAGAAAAGAACCTTCATGGAGCAGTAAAACAATCCCTGAAAAACATCAACGATGGCTATCAGGACATTGTGGATATTGACCTGAAGGGGTTCTTTGATGAAGTACAACACTACAAGCTACTGCAACTGATCTACAACAAGGTAAAATGTCCTACCACCCTATGGCTGATCCGAAAATGGCTACGTGCACCTATCCGGATAAACGGAAAGTTGCACAAACGCAGGAAGGGTAAGCCACAAGGAAGTCCTTT